>NZ_JAUZUV010000001.1:300000-556399 GCF_031844265.1 Acinetobacter sp. RG5
AACCACCATCACCGCCTGCTGCAACTTTCACGCGTTGACCGTCTTCGATCAAGTCGCCAATAATGTCACCAGACTCTACATCTACAATTGTTGTTCCTACCGGAACTTTTAATACGGTATCTTCACCGCCACGACCAGCACAGTTCGCCCCACGGCCATTTTTTGCTCGTTCTGCACGATATTTACGTGTATAACGATAATCAACTAGCGTACTGGTGTCGTCGTCAGCCTGAATATAAATGCTGCCGCCACGACCACCATCACCACCATCTGGACCACCAAATGGCACGAATTTTTCACGGCGAAAACTGGCTACGCCATTGCCACCGTCGCCAGCCTCTACGGTAATGACTGCTTCATCAACAAAGCGCATATTGCCAATCCTCTAAAAACTTTAAAACCCCATATTCTGCCATATTTTAAAGAATTTCTCGAATAGAATTATGCAGCAATCCCATAAATCTTAGTTAGTCGTTTTCTCACCAAGCCTATTTGACCTATCTAAGGCATAGATTTAGAAACAGAATGCTTAAAAGATGGAAAAGAAGTGGTAGGAAATCAAGCGCTTTTGCCCTAATACTATCCCCTATTTTGGAAATTCTTTTTGTGAATTTCTTAATGATTTTTAAAATAATTTATAGAGGAGTAAATTTTTCAAAAGCCGTGTTCACAAGAAGATTTTCTGATGCAGACACCTTTTAAAATCAGTATTTTATATAAACCAAGATAAGTCCAAATTTTGTATTTTCACAAACACTGCATTCCTGCCATTTAATGAAAACTATTTAATAACATTTTGTTTATGTTCTAAAATATCTGGCAGACTTTTTTCAATCCAGCCAATTAAATACATGATTTTTTCAGCCGCTTGTGAACCGGTAATCGTCAATTGATATTCCACTTTTGGCGGCACCACCGGATAAACCGTTCTCAAAATAAAACCATCTTGTTCTAGCATTTTTAAAGTCTGGGAGAGCATTTTTTCACTTACCCCTTCAATGCGTTGTTTCAGTTCACTAAAACGATGCACCCTTTCACTCAGGCAACGCAAAACCAAGACCGACCATTTATTAGCAAGGTGTTCCAATATTTCACGTGATGGACATTCAGTTGATAAAACCTGCCCCAGTAATGGGCTGATTGCATAATTTGTCATACTATTCTCACCATATTTTTATTACTTACTCGTTTTAATATACTTACTCTTTGTAAGTTATCAGATTCATATTTCGCCAGCAAGCAGATTTGTTGATTCTTAATAGATTAAGAAAGTTCACTTTAAATAAAAAAATCATAAAAAAAAGAGCCTCAAATGAGGCTCTTTTTTTTAGCTAAATACTAATTATGCATTAGTTTCAGCAGGAACTTTTGGATAGCTTACGCCGCCCATTTGTTCAGCAATACGTAATACCTGGCAGCTATAACCCACTTCGTTATCGTACCAAACATAAGCAGTTAAACGGTTGCCTGAAGTGATCGTTGCTTGCGCGTCAAATACACCTGCAGTGCGTGAACCGATAAAGTCAGAAGATACCACTTCAGTCGAGTTGGTATAACCGATTTGACCTTGCAGGCTAGAACCGATTGAAATCTGACGAATGTATTCGTTCACTTCATCACGATCAACGTCTTGACCTAAAGTCAGGTTAAGAATCGCAAGAGATACGTTTGGTGTAGGTACACGTACAGAGTTACCTGTCAATTTACCTTGAAGAGCTGGAAGCGCTTTCGCTACTGCTTTCGCTGCACCAGTTTCAGTAATAACCATGTTCAATGTTGCAGCACGACCACGACGGTCAGCTTTATGGTAGTTGTCGATCAGGTTCTGGTCGTTCGTGAACGAGTGAACTGTTTCAACATGACCATTCAACACCGTGTATTTGTCATGTAATACTTTCAGTGTAGGTGTAATAGCGTTAGTCGTACAGCTTGCAGCAGAGATGATCGTATCTTCATCAAGGATATCCGCTTGGTTTACACCGTAAACTACGTTCTTCATGTCACCTTTACCAGGTGCAGTCAGAATCACACGAGCAGCGCCCGGGCATTTAAGGTGTTGAGCAAGACCTTCAGCATCACGCCATTTACCTGTGTTGTCGATCACAAGTGCATTGTTGATACCGTATGCAGTGTAGTCTACTTCAGAAGGATTCGATGCATAAATCACTTTGATAAAGTTACCGTTGGCAATGATTGCCTCGTTTTCTTCATCTACAGAAATTGTGCCTGCAAATGGACCATGAATAGAGTCACGACGCAATAAAGATGCACGTTTTTCCAAATCACCATCCGATGATTTACGAACAACGATTGCTTTCAGGCTAAGACCACGACCCAGACCTGATTGACCAATCATCAAACGCGCCAGGATACGACCAATACGACCGAAACCATAAAGAACGACATCTTTATGTTCTACAGCAGCAGCATTGCCTTCGATCGATTTAACAGCGTCTGCAACAAATGCATCGATGTCGCCGCCTTTTGCTTTAAATTCAACAGCAAGTTTACCCAGATCCACTTCAGCAGAACCGATGTTGTCTACTTTCACCAATGCTTCAAGAATTGGGAAAGTATCAACTACAGAAAGTTCAACATCGAGTACGCGAGTACGGCGGTGTGCTTTCAAAATCTGAATCACAGAACGGTTAATTAAAGAGCGACCATAAACTGTAGCTACAATATTTTTTTCACGATATAACTGGCCAACAAGGGCAATCATACGTTCCGCAAGTTCTTCACGGTTTTTCCAGCGACCTTGGTGTTCTGCATGGAGGGCAACAATAGTGTCTTTGCTCACAGATACGTCCTCTAATTAATTGTAAATCTAAGCATAAATTTCTAAACCCGACAATTGTAATGGAATTGGCCGCAAGTTTGAATCAAAAGCTCGTTGAGACGGGTAGTTTTTAACGTATATTCACTATAAATTTCAAAAATAGTTGTAATTAGCTGAATGATTTTGCATCCAAAAATTCTAAAGACCACTATTTTCCAATACCTAGCACAAATTTGTTAAATGTTGTTTATTCAAACAAATCTAAAGTTCAAAATTTAGCGTGCCACCCTGTTCAGGCTGGATTCTACTCCCTGCTGAAAAATTCATGTCCAGACTCATGGAGGCATTGAAGTTTTCTACATCGAAATCATCATAAGTTTCGGGCAAATGAATCAGTACAGGTAAACGGGTCAGACCATTGTCTCCAGAGGGAAAAGCATAGTGGCGATCAACCTGCTGTAGATGCTGCAAACTTTCAAATTCTAGAAATACGCTACAGTTTTCATGTGTTCTTGGCACCTGGATAATTTCCAGGAACATACTGCGCTTTAATTGCTGCAATTGGTTGAGTGCAGTTTCAATCGCCTCATCGAAATTATTTTTACGCCATAACTTTTTAAATACGGACTTTTTCGCTTCATCCGCTTTTTGCCGCTGCAGTGTATTGATATATTTTTTCAGGTCTCGGTATTGCTGTACATTTTCAGAAATCGTATTTTGAATATCCAGAACAGCCTGCTGTGAACGCTGATGCATGACCTGCCATTCATTGCGGTAGGTAGGAATAAAGGTTTCCCCTTTACGCTTTTCCAGTAAACAGATAAAAGCCAGCAATTTATATTCAAAATTCTGGATGTACTGATTAAACATAAAACCCGGCTGGGATTTGAAATCGCGGTAATAGGCCAGAATTTCTGTAAATATTTTATGGACATGCAGATACAGATAATCAAACTCTTCAATATGCGATAAATGATCACGAATGGCATCCCGCATCGGCAAAAGCAATTCACGCGTCATAATTTCTTCAAACTGTTTCAGGTGACGTTGTGCCACCACATCGGCATTTTTCTCTACAACGTGAATGGGCTCAACCAGTAAAGGTAATAACTTCTGTTCAGACACCTGTTCCAGTGTATGCACAATGTCGATTACATCCAAATGAATCTGACTCTGTAAAGTCACCATCCGCTGCATCTGTGATTTCAGGGTTTCTACCACCGCTTCATCCATGTCATCCTGCAAGTCCAGAATCAGGATATTCAGATAGACCTGATCTTCAAGTGCACCTTTTTCTTCAATCAGGAAACGACGAATAGAATACGGGTTTTGCTGCACATCCATCACCGGCGCAACAATAAATAGAAATTGCGAGGTACGGACAATATCAAAATGACGAATCTGCTGCTCTTTAATCAGGAAATAACGGAAAAGTGGATGCGTCATTTCTGCCGTCTGTTTTTTTAATAGCGGCTTATACCAATAACTCAACAATTGCTGCTTGATAAAAACTTCAATAATGAAGCATTTGATTTGCTGTTCGGTAAGCTGACGCACTCCTTCAACCGGCTGTAAGCGGAGACCACGAATAATCTCAGCAGCATTTAATAAAAATGTACGACGCAGTTCCAGTTTTTCACGCTGCATCTGAAAGTTTTCATTGACATCAATTTTATCAATTTGTTCCAGGACGTTTTCTAAGTAGTCCGCAATTTGCAAGCTATCATTCAAACCCTGCAAACTTTTCAGTGACAAGCCAAAGGTACTAGCATAGTAACGCATCCGGTCATTGAGAAATTTTTGGCTAAGACGTTCTACCGAATGTTGAGCCTGATAGCGGTATTGATCCATTTCCTGATCCCAAAGAATTTTCTTGGGCTTTAAAATCTGAAAATCAATACTTTCTTTTAATTCTGGTGAAACTTCTGCCAGAATAGTACGAAGCTCTCGCTCCCAATTTAAATCCAGACTTGGTTCCAGTTGTGATAAACGTGCACGTAACTGATATGGAATCGCAATCTGTGACATGTTTATCCCCTTAATATATCGAAAACATTATTTTAAACAAAATGGTAGATGATTTTAAAAATAATCAGGTCAATATTGTCTGACGAATATAATGCTTATGCAAACCACATTATTCATTATTTTTTCTGATTTTTTCTAGCTGTGCAGCTTTATTTGCCAGCTCATTTTTTTTCAGCTGCTGCTGTTTTAAATGCAATATTCCTTCCACAATCAACAGTAAAACAGCCAACCAGATTGGAATATAGGTCAGCCATTCACCTGATTCCACACGCTCACCCAGTGCCATCGAGGCAAAAGCAAGCAGTACCGGCTCCAGATAACTCAACAGCCCAAAGATGACAAAGGGTAAATATCGGCTAGCCAAAATATAGCTACCTAAACCGAGCGCACTTAAAAAGCCCAATCCAAGAACTGCCAGGATCAAATGAGAATGACTCAACATAAGCGACATAGAATCGCTATAGATAAAGCCCAAATAAAATGCCACAGGCAAAATCAGAAATAGATCCCACCAGAATCCACCAAGATGATCGGTCGCGAATTTACGCCGCATAAAGAAATAAAGTGGATAAGCTAAAGCGACATAGACCGTTTCCCATGCGATTGAACCGATCCGCCAGATTTCATGTCCTACTCCCAACACTGCCAGAGCAACGGCGACCATCTGGAAAGATGACAATTTTTCTTTGTAAAGCGCACAACCGACCAGCACCATCACCAGAGGCAGGAGAAAATAACCGAGCGAGACTTCGAGGCCACGCCCATTGATAGGCCCCCATAAAAATAACCACAATTGCGTGGTACACAACAGTGAACTGATCAGCAACCAGATCAAGAATGAAGGCTGTTGCAACACCCGCTTAAAGATATTGCTAATATGTTTCAGATCACCCGACCACCACATAAATGCAGTCAGAAATGGTAAAGTCGCCAGCATACGCCAAGCAAAAGTCTGTTCACTGTCTAAAGGCTGTAAAAAGGGCGTAAATATATAGAGCACTCCAAAAACCACAGAGGCCAAGACAGATAACGCGATGCCTTTATACATAGTTAAACTCTAATTTCATTCGCCGGCATTATAACGATTAGTACAATAGAAAGCTTAATACTTCATCCATTTAAAATGTAGCTATCTCTCGATTTTAGATTGTCTTTTGACACATAAAATAAAAAACCATGCTGTAGCATGGTTTCCATTAAGACGATATTTTTATCTTTGAGTTTGTTTGGTATGAATCACATCACTCAGGTCATAACCGACCGACTGTGCATATTGTAAATATTCATTCACCACATTTTTATCCAGTTGTGGATTACGTGAGAGTATCCACATATATTTACGTTTAGGCTCTCCGACCAAAACAGTTTGATAATTTTCATCCAGTTTTAAGACCCAATAATCGCCACGAGCGACCGGAATCCAGCGAATAAAGTCCGGCAAGAAACTGACTTTTAATTTGGTATTTTGCGGTGGATTTTGCACAAATGCCTCGCCCAATGACTGGGTTTGTCCACCATCTTTTTTAATGCAGCGGTTATCCACCACGATATTGCCATTTTCATTTAAAGTATAGGTCGCTGTGACATCGCGATCACACTTGTTTTGAAAATACAAAGGTTTGCGTGCTACTTCGTACCATGTTCCCAGATAACGGTCCAGTTCAACTTTCTCAATGGTCGGTAATGGCTCGTCTTTCGCATAAGCCATGGTAGCGGCGCCCAAACCAAGAAGAACCGCACTACCCACCGCAATTTTTGCCAGCTTTAATCCAGTACGTGAAAATTTTTGAGTTGTCATAAAGATACCTATTGCATGTTCACAAAATATTTATTTAAAAATTTCTGTTCATACAATAGCTTTATCCAATTCCTAAATTTGTTACATTATGTTTTCTTTGTGATTGATTTTACGTCATTTAAATAAGATTTAATGCAACAAAAATCAATCAAACATCTGGGCTTTTAAACGCACAATTTCATCACGCATACGCGCAGCCTGCTCAAACTGAAGCTCTTTTGACGCTTTCAGCATTTCCTTTTCAAGCTTGTTAATGTGTTTCGCAAACATTTTTGGATCTGCCATGATATGCCGCTCATCGGCACTGATCGCACGTGCCTGATCCGAGACTTTCAATTCAATTGAATCATCATCCAATACTTCACCAGTATCAATTTCCTTGATCACCTGACGCACTGCACTGCGCGGCGTAATGCCATGTTCTTCATTAAACTGAATCTGCTTGGCACGACGACGATCCGTCTCATCAATGGCTTTCTGCATCGAATCAGTAATGCGATCAGCATACAAAATCGCCTTACCTTTCAGGTTACGCGCAGCACGGCCAATGGTCTGAATGAGAGAGCGCTCGGAACGCAGGAAACCTTCTTTATCCGCATCCAGAATAGCGACCAGTGACACTTCCGGCATATCCAGCCCTTCACGCAGCAGGTTGATCCCGACCAGTACATCATGCACCCCGGTACGCAGTTCATGAATGATTTTGACCCGCTCAACCGTATCGATATCCGAGTGTAAATAAGCGACCTTAATCCCGTATTCTTTCAAATAAGAGGTTAAGTCTTCAGCCATGCGCTTAGTCAAGGTCGTAACCAGCACCCGCTCATTAATGTCTTTACGTAGATTAATTTCTGAAAGCACATCATCGACCTGCGTCAGAACTGGACGAATTTCAATTTCCGGATCGATCAGACCAGTCGGACGTACCACCTGTTCGACAATCTGCTGGGATTTTTCCAGCTCATAACGTGCGGGCGTTGCGCTGACATAAACAGTCGTCGGCACAATACGTTCCCATTCCTCAAATTTCATTGGACGGTTATCCAGCGCGCTAGGCAAACGGAATCCGTAATTCACCAGATTTTCCTTACGCGAACGGTCACCTTTATACATGGCACCAATCTGCGGCACCGTCACATGCGACTCATCAATAATCAGCAAGGCATCATCCGGAATATAATCGAACAAGGTCGGCGGCGCTTCACCCGCAGGACGGCCCGACAAATGCCGAGAATAGTTTTCAATGCCGTTGGTATAACCCAATTGCTGCATCATTTCCAGATCATAGCGTGTGCGCTGCTCGATACGCTGGGCTTCCAGCAGTTTGTCATTTTCACGGAAGAACACCAGTCGCTCTTTAAGTTCGTCTCGGATGGTTTCAATCGCACGGGATAAATTGTCTTTCGGCGTAACATAGTGGCTTTTAGGATAAATGGTCACACGAAGTACTTTACGAACCATTTTCCCTGTCAGGGGATCAAACCAGCGGATAGAGTCAACTTCATCATCAAACAGTTCAATCCGGATCGCATCCTGATCGGATTCAGCCGGAAAAATATCAATAATTTCACCACGAATACGATAAGTACCGCGCAGGAATTCCAGTTCGTTACGTGAATACTGCATCTCGACCAGACGGCGAATAATATCATCACGGCCAATGCGGTCACCTTCCACCACATGCAGCAACATGCTCATATAGGCATTCGGATCACCCAAACCATAAATGGCAGACACCGATGCGACAATAATCGCATCACGTCGCTCTAAGAGTGAACGGGTTGCAGAAAGACGCATCTGGTCAATATGGTCATTAATTGCCGCATCTTTCTCGATAAAAGTATCTGAAGATGGCACATAGGCTTCTGGCTGATAATAATCATAATAACTGACAAAATATTCGACAGCATTATTCGGGAAAAACGCTTTAAATTCGCCGTAAAGCTGCGCAGCCAAAGTTTTGTTATGCGCCATGACAATGGTCGGACGTTGAGTCTGTGCAATGACGTTGGCCATGGTATAGGTTTTACCAGACCCGGTAACCCCCAGTAAAAGCTGGTCATGAAAACCCTGTTCAATGCCTTTAACCAGCTTTGCAATGGCTTGGGGCTGATCACCTGCTGGTTGATAACTGGTCACTAATTCAAAGGGTTTTTTATCACTCATAGCTTTCGCTGACTTCGCTGCGGATATAGATCTGATTTATTATGAGGGTAAATTGGAATTACTCAATCCCTGCTTAGGTTTCTGTTTGGTAAAATAAAACAATATTAGCATTCATTATTTGTTAGCGCTTGACTCACTCTCTAGTTTGAAAAATCATCAATAAAATATACAGTTACAAAGCGAATAAATACAGAACAAACCAAGCATTTTCAGCCAGCAGCTTTATTTGGGCATACTCGGCATCATATTCTAGCGCATGGTTGGAATTTTGACTTATCTGTTTGAATAGCGCTGCAGAATAATGCCTTGACCCCTATGCATTTCACGGGCAACATGAAGATCAGGATGGCCTAGAATAGACAATTATGACTTACCACTATCACGATGAAAGTATTGTTAAATCCCTTCCGGAAAATACGGTTTTTGTTTTTGGCAGCAACCTGGTCGGACAACACGGTGGTGGAGCAGCCAGAACGGCACTTGAGCATTTTGGTGCAGTCATGGGCGTGGGTCGTGGCTGGGCGGGTCAGAGCTATGCCATTCCCACCATGAACGAGCATTTGCAACAAATGCCGCTGTCACAAATCCAGCACTATATTGATGACTTCAAGATTTACACCAAAAATCATCCTAAAAATAAATATTTTATTACTTCCTTGGGTTGTGGGATCGCAGGTTATAAGGTCGAGGAAATTGCACCGATGTTTAAAGGCATCTCACGCAATGTCATTTTCCCGCAATCTTTCCGTCCTTTTGTCGAAAAGCCGCTGCCAAAATTAAGCGCAAATTTCTTACATACCATATTCCGCGATTCCGTGATTTTAACTCCGGCCAGCGATGAGTTGATTGAAGAACTGCCTTTGAGCGAAAATGAAAAAAGCCTGGCAAGAATTATTTTAAATACCCAGATCTATCCGACCGACAGCAATGGACGGGAACGTGTCTTTGAAATTGAAGATATCCTGCACAATCTGAATACCAAGCTGGTCGATTTTCAAAGCCATTCAGAAGGTGCCATGCTGTTTGGAGGCGTGATTTTAGCGCTACTGGAACTTTATAATATTAACGAGAAAGATTTTATCGATGTCTGGCAAGGCGAGAGAGAAATCGCGCCACCGAAGCCGGAAAATAAAGCGCGTAAAAGCATTCGTTAGTGCTATCAAAATATCTTTCAAAAAAAGCCAATGTTTGAATTGGCTTTTTTTTCTGGGCGGCTAAAATGTCGAATATGAAATCAACCAGGTGTGGATTTTATTTTGGTCGGCATTTAGAGAGCTTAAATATTTCGTTTGCTTTATTAAGAATAAAATTGAAAAAAATTTGGATAAATCTGAGTTTTAATTTCTTTTTGTTCGAAAATTAAATCAAATATTGATCACTAACTCCCCAAAAAATTCCATAAAAAAAGCCATGATTTATCATAGCTTTTTGAGTCTGATCAATTAGCGTTTGCCCATTGAACGGCGAGTGCCACGTGGTGGCATCCAGGTACGGTCAGCATAACGCTGTGGTCTTGGTCTTAAATCTTCCAGAACTTCTTCTGCAGCATTTTGCTCTGCTTGCTTGATCGGAAAAGGTAAATTAACCAGGGGCTTTTTTTTGGGAGGAGTTTGGGTGCTCATGTGATTCACTCAATAATATATGCAGCTATTGTACAAAAAAACTCAGTCGACTGGGTAGCAGGATCTTGGATAAATTCATATGCTCTTGTTTTGGAAAAATAAAAAATCATCCCATGATGATAAATGCTTGAATCAATGCAGCCTAAAATTTACCTAAACTCTCCTCTATATCTTCCATGATAAAAATTCATAGGATTGAAATTTTAACGCTCTCAAGAGTAAATTTCCTTCATTTTTATACTTAAGCTAGTCAGATAAAAATAATGATTTTTACACACTATACATTTCTTAAAACTCAAGAGATATAAACAAAAAATATACAGAAATTACCAATATTAACCATCGATTGACTTTTGGCCTGTTGTTCTATAACTGAATTTTTTAATGTAATTCACATAATTAGTTAACTAGAAAAACGAATAAACACACTGGACATGGAGTTCCAAATCAATGAAAACATTGCTGGCATGTATGGCAGGCCTAGCCACTTTACCTATGGTCGCGCATGCAGATTCCCCTTATTTTAGCTTGCAAGATGGAGATGGCTTTAAGCGTTTCTCGGTATCAGTCGGTGCATTGCATGTGATGCCGCAAGGCAAGGCCCAGCCCTTTAAAGTGAATACTGCTGTTAAAGAAGGCGAAACATCACAAGTAGGTGATATCTCAATTGACTCTGTGAAAAATAATCTTGATCCAGACATGGACCCAAATCTTTCCTCTGTTTTTGTTAATATTCTGGATCGACTTGGTACAGAAACACTGCCTGCAGAGTTAAGTGGGCGAGCTGAAATTTATGGACTGGAAAGCTGGAATAATCCTGGTACTGGCCTGGAAGCGGATGATGTCACCACTTTAGGCATCATGACCAATTACTATTTTACCGATAATATTTCTTTTGAAATGAAAGCCGGCATTCCACCTAAAGTAGACTTGCAAGGCAGTGGTAAAATTTATGCTCCTTTCTCTGCGCTTGCGACTCCAAGTCTTGATTTGATTCCACAAATTCCAGGTGGAATTGATTTACCCGGCATTGAATTAAAAAATGATATTCTCATTACTGATCTGGAAGCTTATGGGCCGGCCGCCTCTGCCCGCGCCTGGACACCTGCCTTTGAATTCCAGTATCACTTTGGTAAAACAGGGATCAATAAATTCCGGCCTTATGTCGGCTTAGGTGTGATGTATGCCTATTTCAATGAACTGGAAATTAACTCACGTACCGAGCAAGACCTGATTGCTGCCGGACATATGATTGCCAATATCAAGGAAGGAAAAGCTGGTGCTTCTCTGGATGGCACGCCAAGTTCAGCCAACCCGAAAGTTGATCTGGAAGCATCCGATGCTTTCGCGCCTGTGGCCACGGTCGGCTTTAGCTATGACTTTAATGACACCTGGTTTGCAGTCGGTTCAGTATCTTATGCACATCTAAAAAATGACACGACAATTACAGTGACAGATGCAAATCTAGGTGAGCTGATTCGCTCTAAAGCCGATATTGAAGTCAATCCGATTCTGGCCTATGCTGGGATCGGGATGCGTTTCTAAGTTTGAAACCCGATATTTGATTAAACGGCTTCGGCCGTTTTTTTAGGCTTAAAATATTGATAAAAAAAATTTATCTTTTGATCAATATTTATTTAATCGCCTCTATTGCTTGAATCGAATACTATACATATCAACTTTATAGGCATGAATGACGTATGGCTGACAGTCAATTTTCCAAAGCTCTTATTTTTATGCTGATTGGCTCCGCCATAATTTTGGCACTGTCACTGGGTGTACGTCATGCCTTTGGTCTGTATCTGGTACCGATGAGCGAAGAGTTTGGCTGGGGTCATAATATTTTTAGTCTGGCCATTGCCATGCAAAACCTGATCTGGGGTGCAGTGCAGCCGATCACCGGGGCATTTGCCGATAAATATGGCAGCAAGATTGTGGTGGCTGTAGGCGGCGCCTTATATGCAATCGGTCTACTCTTGATGGCAGTCAGCTCGACCGGATTATTGCTTAATCTGAGTGTCGGTTTAATTTTAGGTCTAGCCCTGTCTGCCACCTCATTTCCGGTCTTATTATCTGCGGTCGGGCGTGCTGCCCCACCAGAAAAGCGCAGTTTGGCGATGGGAATTGCCAGTGCGGCCGGGTCTTTTGGTCAGTTTATCATGCTGCCTTCGACCCTGTTGCTATTACAGAATGTTGGCTGGTCAGCAGCGTTAGTAGTCAGTGCCATTCTGATTGCCCTGATTGTGCCATTGGCCTGGATGCTGAAAGCACCGATGTATGTTCATCCCAATGCAGCCTCTACCCCCAATAAAGTCTCACTCAGTTTTAAACAGATTCTGGTGGTGGTGAAAAATCATAAACCCTTCTGGTTTCTGGCCATGGGCTTTTTTGTTTGTGGTTTTCAGGTCGTTTTTATTGGTATCCACCTACCAGGCTATCTAATTGATCATGGCTTTAATGCCACAACCGGTACGATTTTCTTAGCCTTAGTGGGTCTGTTTAATGTGGTAGGCACCTATACGGCCGGCTGGCTCGGTGGAAAATATTCCAAACCGCATCTGCTAATGGGATTATATGCCCTGCGTGGAATTGCGATTATTGCCTTTCTCATGCTGCCTCTCAGCACATGGACAGTCTATACCTTTGGTGTCATTATGGGATTACTCTGGTTATCGACCGTTCCGCTGACCAATGGCATTGTGGCCAATATGTTCGGGGTGAAATATCTGACCATGCTCAGTGGTATTGTATTTTTCACCCATCAGGTTGGCTCGTTTTTCGGTGGCTGGCTCGGTGGAGTCAACCATGATTTGAGCGGCAATTATAATGCGGTGTGGATGCTATCAATTGTCCTCAGCATTTTTGGCGTACTGGTGCATTTCTGGGTCAATGAGGAGCAAATCGTCCATGACTGATTCTCTACTGAAACTCAAACTCTCGATTGCTGTGGCAATCCTACTTTTACTCACTTTGTCGATTGGACTGTGGTTTCAAACCCCTCAGTTGTTTGAATATTTTAATCAGGCTTTCTGTGCACACTAAACTGCTGAAATATCCTCAGCAGAAAATGCGCAATCCATCGCAGAATAAGTTAAATGTTTTAAAATCAATTGAATAATAAAAATATAATATTATTCATAAACTTATCATTTCTTTTGATTTTATTTCAGTCCGGAATTTTCTTAGATTCTCATCAACAAGAAAATTCTGAGACTTGATAATGACCAGCTTAACCCAACTTTCACAAGCGATTCATGATGCTCCACGCTGGCATCAGCAAGATCAATTTCAACATCCGGATGAAATCAAGATTGTACCGCAAACCGGTCAGGCCTTAGGTGCAGTGGTCTATGGCTTGGATGCCCGTAAAGTCCAATCATCCAAAACCATTTTAAAGTTAAAACAGGCGCTGGCCGAGCATCTGATTTTGATCTTTAAGCAGCAAAGTCTGGATGATTTACAATACTTGGCGTTTTCAACTTATTTCGGTTCCATTTTCCGCCCAGGTGCAGATACACCGGTACTGGCTGCGCAGTCGGATAGCGGCATTCCACCCGATGTCGTGCCGGTGTCCAATGCCGTCGGTCAGGGAGATTACACTGGGCATGGTGAACTCACTCCACATGCCGATCATCAATGGACACCATTACCCTCTTTTGGCTCCCTTCTGTATGCAATTGAACTGCCTCAGGACGGCGGACAGACCAGCTGGATCAACACCATTAAAGCCTATGATGCACTCGATGAAGCAACCAAGGTAGAGATCGATCAGCTACAACTGATTACTTACAACCCTTTCGTGCGCCGTCAAAAAACCAGAGATCAGACTGATGATCAAGGTTATGGTTCAAGCCCATTGTATCGTTTTAAAGATCAACCGATTTTAAGCCATGCTTATCCACATCCACTGGTGCGCACTCATCCTGAATCCGGCCGTAAAGCGCTTTGGCTAAACACCCATACCGAAGTCGAGCTGGTCAATTATGATGATCAGGCTGGCAGTCAACTGATCGCCAAATTACGTGAGCATATTTCGAAACCTGAATTCGCTTATGAACATCACTGGGAAATTGGCGATATCGTGTTCTGGGATAATCAGGTGACTTTGCACTCCCGTCATCCATTCCCGGCTGATCAGCGCCGTTTATTAAAACGCATCAGTCTGGCGGGTAGCCGTCCATTTTAGAAATGAGAAAAACACAATAACAAGAAAGGTCATTACAACCTTCGATAATAATGACACACATGTAAATCCTGTACCATTGAGACTTTCACCGGCTCAATGGTTTTTTATTTTCAAGCAAAAAATTAACTTTGAATATTAGCTTTGATCCAGTCAATCTTTAACAAAACAAAGTAGCTGTTTACTTTTTCTCACTTAATCTGTCTGGTGTATTTTCCTTTTTCTGCTTAGCGTATTAGAAAATCAGCAATAAACCTATGGAAAGAGGAAACGACAATGAATCAGCTTCAATTTTCAGATTGTGTTCAAACCTGTATGAACTGTTCCCTGGCATGTGCCAACTGTGCCAGTGCCTGTCTTAAAGAAGAAGATCTGGAGATGATGCGGGATTGTATCCAGCGCTGTCTGGATTGTGCAGATATTTGTCAGCTGTGTGCCCGTATGGAACAAAAGCAGTCTCCATTCATGCATGAGATATGTGAACTTTGCGCCAAAGCATGTGACTACTGTGCAGAAGAATGTGGCAAGCACCAACATGAACATTGTCAGCAATGTGCCGAAGCATGCCGCCGCTGTGCTGAAGAATGCCGGAAAATGGCTGCTTAAAAATTCGCTTTGATCAACTTGACTGACTTAATCACTTCCAATAAAAAACCGCAAGTGAAGACTTGCGGTTTTTCTGTCTAAGTCAAATATCTCACTTAGAATAAACGATTCATACCATTTAACGTTGCTACACGATACGCTTCCGCCATGGTCGGATAGTTAAACGTGGTTTCTACAAAGTACTTGATCGTATTGTTCGGGCTGTTCATGACTGCTTGACCAATATGGATAATTTCAGAGGCATTATTACCGAAGCAATGTACACCCAAAACTTCCAGTGTTTCGCGATGGAATAGAATCTTTAATTCGCCCATAGTATCACCGGTAATCTGTGCACGTGCCAAATGACGGAATGATGCCTGACCGACTTCATACGGAATCTTTTCTTCAGTCAACTGCTGTTCAGTCTTACCAATCGAAGAAATCTCAGGAATGGTATAAATCCCGGTTGGAATATCAGTTACCGGTGCAACGTCTTTCTCGCCGCTCATATTAGCACCCGCGCAACGACCTTGGTCATAAGCAGCAGAGGCTAGCGAAGGCCAACCAATCACATCACCGGCAGCATAGATATTTTCAACTTCAGTCTGATATTGATCATTCACAGTCAATTGACCACGGCTGTTCGGTTTCAGGCCAACATTTTCAAGACCTAGACCATCGGTATTACCTGAACGGCCATTACACCACAAAATTGCGTCGGCTTTGATTTTCTTGCCGCTTTGCGTGTGCATCACCACATGGTCATCAAATGTTTCTAAAAAGTCGATCTGTTCATTATGACGAATCAATACACCCTGTTCACGCAAGTGATAAGACAGTGCATCAGAGATTTCATCATCCAGATAGCTTAAAAGTTTGTGTTGGGTGTTGATCAGGTCAACTTTATGTCCCAGACCAATAAAGATCGAGGCATATTCACAACCGATTACACCTGCACCATAAATAATGATTTTCTGGATGGAATAGTCCAGATCCAGAATTTTGTCTGAATCAAATACACGTGGATGATTAAAATCAAGAATGTCTGGACGATATGGACGCGAGCCGCTGGCAATGACCAGTTGCTTAAACATCAGCGTTTCTTTAATGCCATCTGGGTTAAATACAAAAATGGTATTTTGATCCTGAATGTAGGCACGACCATGATAAATATCAATTTTATTGCGGTCGTAGAAACGTGAATGTGTATCTACTTGTTGTTGAATAACTTTATGTGCATGACGCAACACTTGCTTCATGGTGAACTGCTTCCAGTCCCCGACTTTTTGAAACAGTGGATCACGTTGATAACGGATAATACTGGATACTGTTTGACGCAATGCTTTACTTGGAATCGTACCGACATGGGTACAGTTACCACCCAGCTGTTCACGCATCTCAACGATTGCAACACGCTTACCAGATTTGGCAAGTTTCATTGCCGCGCCTTCGCCCGCAGGGCCCGAACCTAGAACTACCGCATCATATTTAACGAAAGTCCCACTAACGACCTCTTTTTTACGTGGCATTCAACGCTCCTCAAAATTAAAAAATTCACTTTAATCTACCTGCTTATTATGACGTAAATCCTGTTGATTTGGTGTATTTAACTCACATATATTGCTTGATAAGAACATTTTTTAAATGAATACCCCTTTTTGCCCTATTTAGAACGAAGTCCGTTATAATAACTGCGCTATCTTTGAGTATCTCCCCCTTCAAAAACAGTGGAAAAGTTGAATATGTCTGAAAACCGTAAACCTGAACAGGGCGTCAAACTTCGCGGTGCGGAAAAAGTTGCCCGCATTCCTGTAAAAGTTGTTCCTACGGTTGAAACGCCACGTAAGCCGGACTGGATCCGGGTAAAAATGGCGGCACCTGAAGAAGTTCAACGCATTAAAACCACACTACGTCAGCAAAAATTACATACGGTGTGCGAAGAAGCCGCCTGTCCAAACCTGCCTGAATGTTTTGGTGGCGGTACTGCGACTTTCATGATTATGGGCGATATCTGTACCCGTCGCTGTCCGTTCTGTGATGTGGCTCATGGCCGTCCAAATGCCCTGGATGCAGATGAACCGCGTCATATGGCTGAGACCATTGCCAACCTAGGTTTAAAATATGCGGTGATTACTTCAGTAGACCGTGATGATTTACTCGATGGTGGTGCTCAGCATTTTGTGGATTGCATTAAAGAAGCACGCGCCTTAAGTCCGAATACCTTACTGGAAATTCTGGTACCGGACTTCCGTGGCCGTATGGATATCGCGCTGCGTATCATGACTGAATGCCCGCCAGATGTGTTTAACCACAATATTGAAACCGTGCCGCGTTTATATAAAGCCATGCGTCCAGGTTCTGACTATCAGCACTCTTTAAATCTGCTGAAAATGTTTAAAGAATACTGCCCGGACGTACCAACCAAATGTGGTCTCATGGTCGGTATTGGTGAAACTGAAGAAGAAGTGCTTGCCCTGCTTGATGATCTGCATGCGCATGGCGTAGATTATGTGACGATTGGTCAGTATTTGCAGCCTTCAAAAGAACATGCAGCGATTGACCGCTTCGTAACACCAGAAGAATTCGAGCGTTATACTGAACATGGCCAAAAACTGGGCTTCCGCAATATCTGGGCTGCACCAATGGTTCGTTCAAGCTACTTTGCCGACCGTCAATACTATGGCGAACCTGTACCAGCAGTGCGTCGTAAGGTTGACCCTGCCAAGAAAATTGCAGTTCAGGCCATTGAAGCTTAATCGGTTTAAATAGATGAAATAAAAGCCCTCTCAAGTAGAGGGCTTTTTAATATCTATAATTAAAATTTTACTCAGTGTTAAGCTGATTTTTCTCTATTAGACAAAGATTAAGTCATTACTTATCTTCACATTTCTTTGCGCGTTCTCACTTGAAGACTGAGCATTTTTCAAACAATCTCAGAAATAGATGAAAGATTTTAAAATATCGTTGCAAGACTTGAAAACGATCATTCTCACACGTGCAATGCTGAACCTGTTCGATCCTCAAGCGACAAAAAAATGAATGAACTGTGACAAAAATTCTATGAGATCCTGGCACAGGCAGCGTTGTATAAATCTGGAGAACTATAACAATGCTATTTATATTTGCTGTACTACTGCTATTACTCAGTTTATGGGCTGTTTTCTATTTTCAGCTCTCGCGTAGTGTGGGTGCAGTCGCGCTGATAGTGATGTCAGTGGTGTGTGCCTTTATTAGCCCATGGTCACTTATTCTCGGCATTCCGCTGATCCTGATTAGCCTTGTGGTGATGATCGACCCTTTACGTATGTCGTTTATTTCCAAACCGGCCTATAAAGCACTGGCCAATGCTATGCCGAGCATTAGTCCGACAGAACGCGAAGCATTAGATTCCGGGACCAGTTGGTGGGAAAAAGAGCTGTTTATGGGTGCACCGAATTGGGAAACCTTTAATAGTTATCCCTATCCCAAATTATCGCTAGAAGAACAGGCTTTTCTGGACAATGAAGTTGAGACCTTATGCAGCATGCTGGATGAATGGGAAATTCATGAGCAAAAAGCACTGCCTGATCATGTCTGGCAATATATCAAGGAGCATGGTTTCTTAGGCCTGATTATTCCCAAAGAATACGGCGGTCGTGCCTTTAGCTCCTTTGCCCAAAGTCGGGTGATGAGCAAGATTGCTTCGCGTTCTCTGACCACAGCCGTGAGTTGTATGGTGCCGAATTCGCTCGGACCGGGTGAGCTGTTGCTGCATTACGGTACCGAAGAACAGAAAGACCGTTATCTGCCGGGTCTGGCGCGCGGTGAAGAAATTCCCTGTTTCGGTTTGACCAGTCCAGAAGCAGGTTCAGATGCTGGTGCGATTCCTGATACGGGTGTGGTTTGCTATGGCCAGTTTGAAGGTCAGGAAGTACTGGGCTTGAGAATGAATTTTTCTAAACGTTGGATTACCTTGGCACCGATTGCGACAGTGGTGGGTCTGGCCTTTAAGATGTATGACCCTGATCATCTTCTGAGTGAGCAAACTGAATATGGGATTACCTGTGCCCTACTTCCTGCCAGTCACGAAGGCGTAATAGTGGGACCACGGCATAATCCTGGCCCGCCATTCATGAATGGAACAGTGGAAGGTAAAGATGTCTTTATTCCATTGGACTGGATTATTGGTGGCGTCAAAAATGCCGGTAAAGGATGGCGCATGCTGATGGAATGTCTGGCAGTTGGTCGTGGCATTTCCCTACCAGCGCTGTCTACGTCTACAGCAGAAATGACTTATTTAAATGTGGGGGCTTTCTCTCGTATCCGTCAGCAATTCAAAATTTCAGTCGGTAAGTTTGAGGGGGTACAGGAAGCCAATAGTGAAATCGCCAGTGACACCTATATGCTGGAAGCCTTCCGTTATCTGGTCACCTGTGGTCTGAATCAGGGCGGTAAACCTGCAGTAATGACGGCGATTGCCAAATATTACGCGACAGAAGGCATGCGTAAAGTGGTCAATCACGGTATGGATGTGGTCGGTGGCCGCGCCATTCAAATGGGCCCGCGTAACTTTCTGGCGCCTTATTATCAGGCAATTCCAGTCTCCATTACGGTTGAAGGCGCCAATATTCTTAGTCGTTCCCTGATGATTTTCGGTCAGGGTTCAATGCGTTGCCATCCTTATCTTTATGAAGAATTACAGCTCTTACAAGCAGAAGATCCGGCAGCGGCTCTAAATCCTTTTGATAACTTGCTGTTTAAGCATTTGGGTTACACCTTTAACCGGACTGCTCGCTCCTTTGCCTATGCCTTTACAGGTGGCTCCAATGCTGCGCCGCAAAGTGCTGTTGACTTTACCCGTCCTTATTACAAGATCATTAACCGGCTGAGTGCCAACTTTGCTTTAACTGCGGATATGTGTCTAGGATTACTCGCAGGGGATATCAAACGTAAGGAAATGCTTTCGGGTCGTCTGGCCGATATTCATGCACATCTGTTTATTGCTTCCTCAATTCTCAAATTTTTTGAGCATAGCAAAAAG
Organism: Acinetobacter sp. RG5; assembly: GCF_031844265.1. Taxonomy (GTDB): domain Bacteria; phylum Pseudomonadota; class Gammaproteobacteria; order Pseudomonadales; family Moraxellaceae; genus Acinetobacter. Next base: position 320,185 of record NZ_JAUZUV010000001.1, read on the forward strand.
ACTGAAGATGAGCGTTTACATGCACAGCTTGCATTAGAAAAATCTCTATATACAGCGCAAGAAGCTTTTTTTGACCTGTTTGCCAACTTTCCATCAGGTGCAGCAGCAGGCATGGTCAAACTGTTATGCTTCCCATTTGGCCGTCCGGTACAGAAACCATCAGACCAGCTGAAACAGCAGGTAGCGAACAGTATGATGGAAGACAATGCTTTCCGCCAGGTCTTGAAAAAACATGTCTATTACAATACTCATGAACATGATGTCACCGGCCGTATGGAATCTACTTTCACCATGTTGCTGGACATTGAACAGCTGTGGGATCGCTTTAAAAAAGCAGAGAATAAAGACCAGTTCAAGGGTTTAAGCTTTGCAGAGCATGTGGCAGATGCACAGCTACATGGTTTTATTAATGATCAGGAAGCAGAAAAATTACTGCACTACAATGCGCGCCGTTATGACAGCATGTTGACCGATATATTCGATCTGCATTTGAATGAGGTATTAGAGCTTGAGAATCCGTATCTCATCAAGGAAGATGCCAAAGGAACGGATACTTCAGTGCAAACTGATCCTTCACACTCAGTATCACCTTAAATAAAACTTGAATTTAAGGTGTCATAAATTCCAGAGTAAAGTCATTTTATTGCTTTACTCTGGAAGCTTTACAAGTGGCTTTTCAGCCATTTTTTTACGACTATTGCACGATGGTATTTCGGATGAAAAGTACTAAGCTAGCCCTATAAGAAAATTGAGGGTAGACAATGTCACAACAAGATTATGAAAATGGCTTGAAAGTCCGTACTGAAGTAATGGGGGAAAGCTTTGTGCAGCGTGCTCAGGAAAATACCGTGCCTTTTACCCAGCCATTACAGGACTGGATTAATGAACATGCCTGGGGTTCGACCTGGCAACGTGAAGGTATTTTACCGCGTAAATATCGTTCTTTAATTACCATTGCATTTCTAACCGCGCAAAAAAGTCCCACTGAACTAAAAGGTCATGTGCGAGGTGCCCTAAATAACGGCGCAACGGTTGAGGAAATTCAGGAAGTGTTGTTGCATAGCCTGCCTTACTGCGGTGCACCGGCAACCCAGGAAGCCTTTCGTGCCGCGCTTGAAGTCATTCAGGAATATGAAACGAATCAGTAGAATTAAAAGATGAATATAGACTGTAAATTTCTGAAGCCTAGGAAGGTTTAACATTAGCTTAAGCTATTTAAATTAATAATCAATATGAAAAGCCGAGAGTTATTAAATTCTCGGCTTTTCATATTTTTGATAATAAAATCTGTCGTTATGGATTTAATTCAAAATAATGGTTTTTCTATGAATAGCAATTTATAAGAAAGACTCTAACCCCTTAATTCAATCTGTGTACGTTGTTCTAAGCCTTGCACCGCAGCGGAGAAATCCAACTGGCTGGCCTGTGGCTTGGCAATCTGCTGGAACTGTTGTTGCACCAATGACATCACTGATAAATCCAGTTGCTGCTGTTGCACTAGTTCCAAAGCAATACCAATATCTTTCTGCAATAAATCCAGCGCAAAGGTTTTATGAAACTCACGGCTTAAAACCCGCTGTGCCATGATATTTTCTGACATGCTGCTTTTACCACTGGAATGATTAATACAGTTCAACGCACTGCTTAAGTCAACTCCCTGCCCTTTCAGTACAGTTAAGCCTTCAGCCAGCGCCCATAAATGCGTAGCCATCAAAGTATTGTTAATGGCTTTCACTGCAAAACCGGAACCACTTTCTCCCACATATTCAATCAACCCAGCAAAAGCAGCAATGACCGGTTTGGCTTGCGTAAAGGCAGATTCACTTCCTCCCATCATCACGGTTAAAGTGCCTTTTTCTGCCCCAACAGTCTGACCAGATACCGGAGCATCCAGGTAATAGCTTCCCTGTTGCTCCAATCGATTTGCCAGTTTTTGGGCCGATTCTGGTACACCACTGGTACAGTCAATCCAGATTGCACCCGGTTTAGGTGGATGTGCAGCAATTAGCTTCTCTACATCCTGACTGGTCGGCAAGCAAGAAAAAATAAAATCTGCCTGAACCGCCTGTTCAATACCCACTGCCTGAGTCCTGAAAGATTGAGCATGATCTAGCGCTTTCTGTTCAGTCCGGTTCCAGACCCAAACCGGATGTCCGAGTTTTGGCAAATGGGAGGCCATATGCCAGCCCATTGCCCCAAGTCCTAAAAATGCAACTGTATGACTCAAAAAATACTCCTTATATTAAGCGACTGGCTTAACCTCAACTTCTGTTGCGGTCGATGCAGGTTCAGGCAATTCTTTATCTTCACCACGATTTAGGAACAGGTTCAACAAAATCGCAGCCAAAGTCGCAGTACCGATACCACCCAAATCGAAACCACCAATCTGCAAGCTATAATTACCTGTCCCCATAATCAGACACACCGCACCAATAATCAGGGTACTGTTCTTGGTAAAATCAACATGGTTATCCACCCAGATTTTGGCACCCGCCACAGTAATCAACCCGAAGACCACAATCGATGCGCCACCCAATAAAGCTACTGGAATGGTACTGATCACCGCACCAAATTTAGGTGAAAGTCCCAGCAAAATGGCGAAGATCCCGGCAAAGATAAACACGGTGGTTGCATACACTTTGGTCACTGCCATCACACCGATATTTTCAGCATAAGTGGTCATGCCGGTACCGCCGACAGAAGCGGATAATGAAGTACAAACCCCATCTGCAAAGAAACCGCGGCCCATATACGGTGACAGATTTTTACCAGTCATCGCGGATACCGCTTTAAAATGCCCAAGATTTTCTGCGACCAGAATAATGGCCACCGGTGCAATCATCAGCATCGCATTCATTTCAAAGACTGGACTCTGGAAATTCGGCAAACCAAACCATGCCGCTTCACCGACTTTGCTGAAGTCAATCGCAGGTCCGAAGCCCATCACATTGGTGAAAAGGAAATAAATCAGGTAGGAAGACAATAAGCCCAGTAACAGTAGCAGACGGCGTACCATCCCACGGGTAAACACGGCAATCACACTGATACAGATAATGGTGACCAATGCCATCCAGGAATCAAATTGGTTGGCTGAAACACTTTTGATCGCGACAGGTGCCAGATTCAAGCCGATAATCATCACGATGACGCCCGTGACTACCGGTGGCATTAGCTTTTCAATCCATGCAGTACCGGTTTTCATGACCAGCAACCCAATCAAGGCATAGACAATACCGCAAGCAATGGTACCGCCAAGCGCCAGTCCGATATTAGGATTCGCACCAACTCCGGAATAACCTGTAACTGCGACGACCGCACCAATAAAGGCAAAGCTGGATCCCAGATAACTAGGCAATCGACCGCCCGTGATCAGGAAAAATAAAATGGTCCCAATCCCGGTAATGAAAATCGTGAGATTGGGATCAAACCCCATTAATAAGGGTGCCAGCACGGTTGCGCCAAACATGGCAAACACATGCTGCAACCCGAGAATAATACTTTTTCCAGCAGGCAGATATTCATCTGTTTGCACGGGTGTGGTATCGAGATTGCCTTGGTAAGGCTTAAATTTTGGAAACCACGTTTCTTTTTCTTGCATCGGCTTCCCCTCCTTGATTAGGATTGAATTGAATTAGCACATTTTGTGTGGCTCACAGTAAGAACGGTTGAAGTACATCAGCGCATTGCCTTGACTCTGGCACATGGCTTTCACCTCACAGAACAGCACGTCATGACTGCCTACGGATAAACATTGGACCACCTCGCAGTCGAAACTGACTAAGGCATCCTCAAGTACAGGTGACTGGGTCACCAACGTTTTCCAGTTCCCCTGACTGAAACGCTCTGCCATCGGTGTTTTTCCACCGAACAGATTGGATAGATGCTGCTGATGTGAGGCTAAGGTATTCACACACAACACCTGATTATTCTTGAAAGTTTCATAAACCGAAGCTGAACGGTTCAGACAGACCAGCAAAGTCGGTGGCGTATCAGTCACACTACAGACCGCTGATGCCGTAAATCCTGCCTGTCCCGCCGTGCCGTGTGTGGTAATCACATTCACTGCAGCGCCCAGATTAGACATGCCCTGACGGAAAATCTGCTGATCGACCTGGGTCAATACTTCAGCTGCGGTTTCAGTCTTTAAAACCTTATTTGATGCATTATTCTCTGCAACTACGTCATCGATGATTTTAGAAAGTTTGGCATTCATGCTGTTCCCCCCGCCCCAAGTCAGTTTTCAGTGACAGACTTAGGGCTGATATAGATGAGATTGAATCAGGTGGTTCGACTTATACATGGGCAATCGAGGCGATTTCGACCAGCGCATGAGGTTTGACCAAACCCGTCTGTACGCAATATCGTGCCGGTTTATCTCCCGGGAAATACTCTGCATAAACGGCATTAATCGCTGCATAATCTGCCCAATCTTTGACAAATACATGATTGAAAGTCACATCGTCCATGCTGCCACCGGCTTCTTCAATGACGCGCTTGATGGTTTCCAGAATATGACGAGTCTGTGCTGCTGCATCGCCGACATGCACGATGTTATTATTTTCATCAAAGGCCAATGTGCCTGACACATAGACAATATTGTCTGCCTTGGTTGCCGGTACAAACGGCGCTAACGGTTTTGAAGTTCCTGCTGGAATAATGACTTCTTTAGGCATACTGTTTTTTCCTTAATCTTGATCTTTAATTCTTTAGGCACTTTCAGCCAATTTAGTTTCTTCAAGTGATTCACTTTCTTTTTGAAAGGTTTCGACAAAATTTGCAGTATCGGACACCCAGCCAAAGAAGGTCTTGATGTTGTACAAACTGGCTTCGTGGGCTTCGACTGGACCGGCCTGATGGCAAGCATCCGCCAGCGCCACGCCGAAATATTCCAGAAAGAAACCATCACGCAGGGTCGATTCCACGCAGACATTGGTGGCAATTCCGACAAAAACCAGATTGCGAATGCCACGGACACGCAACATGCTGTCCAGTGCGGTATTAAAGAAACCGCTATAGCGAGGTTTTTCGATCACCAAGTCTTGTGGCAATGGCTTTAACTCATCAATCAGTTCAAAATCCCAACTACCTTTGGCCAGTAACTGTCCCTGTAATTCAGGATGTTTACGCATGGTCTTTAAGGCATTGGATTTATGGAAATTTGGAGAATCTGTACCACCCGCTTCCTTATATTCGGCATCCCAGCCATTTTTGAAATAAATCACCTGAATACCGGCTGCATGTGCAGCATCAACAGCCTTTTTAATATTTTCAACCACCGGCTTGGTCTTTGAGACATCAAAGCCCGCCAGATCCAGATAGCCGCCCTGAGAGGTATAGGCATTCTGCATATCAATCACAATCAGGGCTGTCTGTTCTGGTACAAGACAAATCGCTTCGGGTTCCGCTTTAAGTGTTTTCCCTGTGCCGAGTTTTTCAGTAAAACCGGCTGTTACCACTGATTCACTCATGCGCTTTTCTCCAAAACTGGTTCTGCACCTTCAATGACAATATGCTCACGGCATTTCATCAGGGGCTGGATTTTTTGACCAAAATCTTCAACCCCTTGAATAAAATCATTAAAAGTTAATAGTACGCCTTCAGTACCCTTGATCTCGCCAATTTCATCCAACATTCGTGCCACATTTTCATAAGAGCCTACCAAGGTGCCCATATTGATATTGACTGGAGATACGCTAGAAGCCATTTGACGGATATTGGTATCTGTGCCCGAAGTGGTATCTTTACCGCCCTGATTCATCAGCCAGTTAATCGCTTCCATGTCGGCACCATCGTTATAGTGCTGCCATTTGGCTTGAGCTTCTTCATCAGTTTCGGCTGCAATCACCATAAACAGCACATAAGTCTGTACATCACGGCCAGTCACGTCCGTTTTTTCTTTCAGGCGGTTATTAATTTCTGCATAAGCTGTTGGAGTATTCAGGCCTTTACCAAATACGAAGTTATAGTCGGCATATTGTGCAGAAAACTCTAAACCTGCATCAGACTGACCTGCACAGATAATTTTCATATCCGCTTGTGGACGTGGGCTGACACGGCAGTCTTCCATCTGGAAATGTTCGCCCTTAAAGTCGGATTTACCAGTAGCCCAAAGTTCACGCAGAATTTGTACATATTCAGACAGATATTCATAGCGTTTACCAAAATAGTCATTGCCTGGCCACATGCCCATTTGGGTATATTCAGGTGGCTGCCAGCCGGTCACCACATTCAAACCAAAACGGCCATTTGAAATCGAATCAATGGTTGATGCCATTCGCGCGACAATTGCAGGTGGCATCACCAGAGTTGCAGCAGTTGCGAAAATTTTAATTTTGCTGGTGACAGCAGCAAGACCTGCCATCAGGGTGAACGTTTCCAGGTTATGTTCCCAGAATTCAGTCCTGCCACCAAAGCCACGCAGCTTGATCATGGAAAGTGCGAAATCGAAACCATAGTGCTCAGCACGCTGTACGATTTGTTTGTTTAACTCAAAAGTCGGCATGTACTGCGGTGCATTTTCAGAGAGTAACCAGCCATTATTTCCGATTGGACAGAAGACACCTATTTTCATTTTCACACCTCATTATTTTTAACACTTATTCAAAATTCTGATTCCACTTCGGGAATTTTATTTACAAGATAAACATTGCAAAGCGTGTGCCAACTATATTTAATTTATAAATATCAAACACTTAATATTTTATTTTTTGAATTTTTAGTAAAATATCTATTTTTACCTATGAGTCAATTTTGAACATACTGTTTCATTCAAGTGCACTCGTAGCGATTTGTGCATTTGCAGTTCATGCATCAATTCGAAGTAAAAACCATGCTGATGCTACAAAAATGATTGATTAGAAAAAATAAAAAGTCAGACCCAGAGTCTGACTTAAATAAACAGATTTATTGGCTGAAAATATCAGGCTGATTTTAAAAAATGCAGTATGTTTTGGTTAATCAGGGCAGTTTCAGTCACCGTAGAAGCATGTGCTCCCGTTTCGAGCAGGTTAAACCGGCTATGTGGCAATAACTGCTGCAATTTTTGTGAACATTGATATGGCACCAGAAAGTCATCCCGATTGGCAATCAGATGTACAGGAACATTTTTGAGTGCCTGCCGATGCACTTCTTCTAGTTGAAAAGCTTGTACTGCCTGTATACGTGCCAAGACATTTTGAATCGGTGGAAAGTCAAGGAGCTGCTTATTTTCTGCTTCGGTTAATGGGTCAATATGTGTTGAGATCCAGTATGGTGGATATAAAAATAAAGCTTGGGCCCGAACATAGGCTTCTGCCCCGCTATTCAGCAATAAAGAAGTCCTTGCCTGAAAACATTTTTGGGTATGTGAATCCAGTTCTCCCCAGGCATTCAACATAGTCAGGCTGAATAACTTAAACGCTTTATCAACCTGATAAGTCGCAAGCTGCATGCCGATATGCCCACCCAATGCATGACCAATAAAATGAAATTCACGGATATCCTGATTGATCAATAAATCCAGAATCTGCCGGGCCATATGATCTACGGAATAAGGCGTTGGCAACAGTTCAGAATCCGAATGACAACCTTCCTGATCATAGGCCACCACATGAAAATGTTGCTGCAAAGCCTCAATTTGTGGATGCCAGAAACTGGCGTGTCCACCTAGCCCAGAGGAAAGCACTACATAAGGCGCATCGGCCTGTACTGCGGGATGAATAGATAAAGACATAAAATTCTCATAGTTTAAATATGAGATGAATACAGCAAAATATATGCCTGAACAGGATTATTTTTGAACAATTGTTAAAATTATAGCCAGTACACATTGAACCTGTAATAGAACTCCTCTACCTCAAAGCGCACGATATAGCCCAGCTCTGTCAACTCCGCTGAAAGATGGTGAATTTCTTCCAGTGGTAGATGTTTAGGAAAAACTGTCAGTACCGCTGTATTGCCTTGCCGAGCATTATCTTCAATTAGTTGTGCCAGACGGGGCTTGTACATTTCAATATCCAGGTTAGCAACATTGGATAAAATTTTGGCCTGATCTGCCGTCATAAAAGTCATTTTTATTTTCTCTTTTAATGTTATTTCATTAAGCTAAATGATTTATAAAGCGCTTAATATTTCACTTTTGTATCAGAACAAGCTGAAATAATTGCATAAAAAAATCCCTCATGATGAGGGATTTTTTTTGATCAAACTTACTGGCCTGGTAGAGGAATATATTGTGAAGCACTGTCTTGTGCCTTACGTTCAGTCACCACAACTTCTAGCATCATGGTTTTCCCTGCCCGCTCAATTTCAATCTGAATGGTACTGTTTGGCTTTTGCAAAGCCACAAAATTAATCAGATGTGAGGCGGAACTAATCTCTTCCTCATTTACTTTCATAATTTTATCACCACGCTGGATTCCCGCTTTGGCAGCAGGTCCATCTGGGAGTACTTCTGCGACCGTTACGCCTTTTTCTTTAGGTTGCAGAACATCATCACGCTCTGCAGGTAATAAGCTGATCCCTAACCAGCCACGAACCACACGGCCATCTTTCAAAATGGCATTCATCACCTGCTGACAGATTTTGGCCGGAATGGCAAAACCAATCCCCAGCGAACCACCAGACTGCGAGAAGATTGCAGTATTCACACCAATTAAATTACCGGCGACATCAATCAGCGCACCACCCGAGTTACCCGGGTTAATTGCAGCATCAGTCTGCACAAAGTCTTCATAGGTATTAATACCCAAGTCTGAACGGCCCGTTGCCGAGATAATCCCCTGCGTCACGGTTTGCCCAACACCAAAAGGATTACCAATGGCCAGAACCACATCACCGACTTCATTGCCACTGAGTTTAAATGGCAAAACTGGCAATTGCGTCAGTTCAATCTTGATCACAGCCAGATCGGTATCCGGATCAGTTCCGACCACCTTGGCTTCAGCACGACGTCCATCCTGCAAAGCCACTACAATCTGATCGGCCTGTGCAATCACGTGGTTATTGGTCAGGATATAACCGTCTGGACGTACAATTACACCCGAACCTAAACTGTTTTCATTCGGGCTTTGTCCATACTGGTCAGGCAACTGATCGCCAAAGAATTCACGAAATACCGGATCGGTCAGTAAAGGATGCGCCTGTTGCTTGACTTTTTGGGTAGTAAAAATATTCACGACAGCGGGTGCTGCCACTTTTACAGCAGCACTATAGGAGACCACGCCTCCTGATCGCGACGTATCAATCAACGGCTCTACTTTTTCAGCAGGCATTTTGACACCATCTGGCGCAACTGGTGCCTTTGGTTTTTGTAGTTGTTGCCACCCCAAAAAACCGATAATGACTAAAATCAGTAACACCCAGGGTAACCATGTAAAGGTGCGGCGCACGTTGCTATCCTCTAAAATATTTTAATTCGTTGATGACTAAGTAATTTGTGTCCTATTGTAATGCGAAATACATAACTAAACACAAAAAATTCCACAGAGATTTGTGCAGCTTTAGTTACAATTAGACCTATAGATAAATATGGGCAAGTTTTTAAACTTACAGGAATTTTATGGCGAATTTGAACGATATTATTCAATGGTGTGACCAAACTTTGGCAGCACGTGAATTTAAGGACTATGCACCGAATGGCTTGCAGATTGAAGGCAAATCCGAGGTGAATAAAATCCTCTGTGCTGTGACTGCTTCCCAGAGTGCCATTGAAGCTGCAATTGAGCAAGGCGCAGATTTATTGCTGGTTCATCATGGCTATTTCTGGAAAGGAGAAGCCTACCCAATTACGGGAATGCGTGGTAAACGCATTAAAACCCTGATTCAAAATGATATTTCACTGGTTGGCTATCACCTACCTTTAGACAGTCATCCAACTCTGGGAAATAATGCTGCCATTGCGGATTTATTGGAACTCGAAAATATCGAACAGCTGGATCCGAGTGAAAAACGTCCGATTGGCAATATTGGCTATTTAAAACAGCCAATGAGTCCGGAAGATTTTAAAAATTATGTTTCAGAAAAGCTGGGCTTTGATGCGATTCATCTTCCTGCTGAAAAAACTCAAATCCATAAAGTCGGTTTCTGTACCGGTGGTGCGCAGGATTATATTCAAAAAGCGGCACTACAAGATTGTGATGCCTATATTTCAGGTGAAGTGAGCGAACGCACCTTTTATGAAGCTCAGGAACTGAATGTCCATTATTATGCCTGTGGCCATCATGCGACTGAAAAATACGGTGTGCAACGCTTGGCCAAGGCTATTTCAGAACAGTTTAATATTGAGTATGATTATTTCGAATTAAACAATCCGATTTAATTCGACTGACGGTTATGATCAGTGGCTTTATTCATATATTTTCAGGCTTTATTCTGTATTGTTATTTATACACGATGCCCATTTCTGCCCGATTATCTATTACAATAAAGCCACTTATTGTTAAAACCCAGCAAAATGCAAGGAATTGAAAACATGACAACCATTACTTTACCAGCATTACCTTATGGCTACGAAGATCTTGCTCCACACATCAGCAAAGAAACTTTAGAATACCATCACGACAAACACCACAATACGTATGTGGTTAACCTGAATAACCTGATCGCTGGTACTGAGCTTGAAGGCAAAACTCTAGAAGAAATTATTACAGCAACTGCTGGTGATGCTTCTAAAGCGGGTGTTTTTAATAACGCGGCTCAAGTTTGGAACCACACGTTCTACTGGAACTGTATGGCTAAAAACGGTGGCGGTAAAGCAACTGGTACTTTGGCTGCGAAAATTGACGAAGCATTCGGTTCTTATGAAAAATTTGCTGAAGAATTTGCTGCTGCTGCAACTACTCAATTTGGTTCAGGTTGGGCTTGGTTAGTGGCTGACGAAGTAAACGGTCAGCTTTCAATCATGAAAACTTCAAATGCTGATACGCCAATGGCGCACGGTAAAATTGCAGTGTTGACGATTGACGTTTGGGAACACGCTTACTACATCGATTTCCGTAATGCTCGTCCTAAGTACATCTCTACTTTCCTAGAAAGCCTAGTAAACTGGGATTATGCAAATGCGAAATATGCAGGTCAGCCTGCAGGTGTTGAGAAATAATTTTTTATTTCTTTGCTAAAAAAATCACCCATTTCGGGTGATTTTTTTATTTTTAGGCACTAAATGAATATTAATAAAGCAAACAATTCATTTCTTTACATTAATTGATTGACGACCTGGTTATTCCTCCCTAAAATGCCGATCAGATTCTCCAATAGCTCAGTCGGTAGAGCGACGGACTGTTAATCCGCAGGTCCCTGGTTCGAGCCCAGGTTGGAGAGCCATCTATTCTTCCATAGCTCAGTCGGTAGAGCGACGGACTGTTAATCCGCAGGTCCCTGGTTCGAGCCCAGGTGGAAGAGCCAAGATTCTAAAAAACCCACTCATTGCGAAGTGGGTTTTTTTATAGCTGTATTTTTTAAATTGAGATCATCTTGATTTATATGTGCGATCAACCTCTCATTTCTTATGATCCAGATCACTTATCAAAATTCAGGCTGATCGCGATTTTGTTATTAGAACCGGTTTACATAAACATAACAGTTTGAACTACAAACCTTTTCGACTATTTTTAAAACACTTGATTCAATTTCTGCAGCTTTTTTCTAAAAGTGCCTTGACCCCTTTTCAAATCTCTCTATAATCGCTGTCAGATTCTCCAATAGCTCAGTCGGTAGAGCGACGGACTGTTAATCCGCAGGTCCCTGGTTCGAGCCCAGGTTGGAGAGCCAATCTATTCTCCCATAGCTCAGTCGGTAGAGCGACGGACTGTTAATCCGCAGGTCCCTGGTTCGAGCCCAGGTGGGAGAGCCAAGATTCTGAAGAAACCCACTCATTGCGAAGTGGGTTTTTTTATTCTCCCCTTTTGTGATCTGTGTTTAATTTGAGTCAGTTTATATTTTTTGTGATTGGCTGCCTGGCAACTTTTGCATTAGTTTGCCTGCTCTTCCCACATCTCTTCACCCGTCAAAAGAAATTCTATCCGAAGCGCGTCATTACTGCTTTTGAAAGCAGGATGTTTACACGTCTGAAAGATGCCTTTCCTCATCATCACATTCTGGCACAAGTCGCGTTTAGCGCTTTGATCACGCACGATCAGATGAAAATGCGCAATCAATTTAATCGCAAAGTCACAGACTTCGTGGTACTTGATCGTGAATATAATGTAGTGGCGATTGTCGAACTGGATGATCCGAGCCATATTGGCAAAGAGCAGGAAGATGCTGAACGCGATGCCATGCTGATTGCAGCAGGCTATACCGTGATTCGATACACCCAGATTCCGACTATCAGACAACTGCAAAGGGATTTAAAATAAATTAAGCTGCAATTTCGATATTTCTCGCTGCAGCTTGAATTGGATTAATCAAAGCCTCCTGCTCCGCTTTTAATTTCTCGGCAGCTTTTCATGCTTCAAAACTAACCTATCCTCGTCCAATTTAGCGTCTCATCACAAGCATTCTCAGTTAAACCTGCCTTTCTGCAGGATTAGGGTGATAAAGTTTAAATTATCGCTCTATAATCCTTTCGAAAACAAAATATAAGTCAGATGACCTGATTGGCCTGTTCCATTTCTGGCCATCATCACCTTGCTTATTTTTGGCGTTGTTTTTTTATTCAGTGATCGTTTATTTATGCAAAATTCTATTCGTATTGGTATCGCGGGTTACGGTAATCTTGGCCGCGGTGTTGAAACTGCCATCCAGAAAAATCCTGATATGCAGCTTGTCGGTATTTTTACTCGCCGCTCACCAAGCGGCGTCTCTCCTTGCTTTGCAGAAACTCAAGTGTATAGCATGGATGCACTATTAAATGAGTTTAGCGATAAAATTGATGTGCTGATTCTTTGTGGCGGCTCTAAAGATGACTTGCCACAACAGGCGCCTATCTTTGCAAGTAAATTCAATACTGTAGATAGTTTTGATACGCATGCACGTATTCCGGAATACTATGCTGCAGTCGATGCACCTGCCCTTGCTAACAAAAAAACAGCTATGATTTCTATTGGCTGGGATCCTGGCATGTTCTCGATTAACCGTTTGTTTGGTGAAGCGTTATTACCAGATGGCGAAACTTATACTTTTTGGGGTAAAGGTTTAAGCCAGGGACATTCAGATGCGATCCGCCGTGTAGCAGGGGTGAAAGCTGGTGTTCAATATACCATTCCATCTACTGATGCGATTGAACAAGTCCGCAGTGGCACACGACCTGAGTTAAGCACCAAAGATAAACATCATCGTGACTGTTATGTGGTATTGGAACAAGGGGCTGATGCGGCAACAGTTGAACAAACGATCGTCAGCATGCCTGATTATTTTGCGGATTATAATACGACCGTGAATTTTATCAGTGAGGAAACATTACTGAAAGATCATCAGGATATGCCACATGGCGGTTTTGTCATTCGTAGTGGTAATACCAGTGATGCACAAAAACAGGTGATTGAGTTTTCTTTAAAGCTGAATAGCAATCCGGAGTTTACTGCAAGTGTTCTAGTGGCTTATGCCCGTGCCTGCTACCGCCTGAATCAAACTCAGCAATATGGTGCTAAAACAGCCCTAGATGTAGCACCCGCCCTACTTTCAATTAAATCCCCTGAGCAATTGCGCGAAGAATTGCTTTAAGATGATTTAAATATAGCCACCGATCGTATGATTGATGGCTATATTTTTTTGTTTTAGAGTTCGGATTGCTTAGTTACGAAATATCAAATATCTACAATCAAATGAAATAGTTTTCGACAAACGATGCAACTATCTACTACACAGACATTTGCAGTATTAGATAAGTGCAAAGGGATCTTAGATAGATTAAGGTGCTGTTGCACTACTTTCAGACGCAGCTTGTGTTGAATTTGCGTTAGCATCCTGCTCTGCTTTGAGCTTTTCCGCAGCTTCTCGTGCTTCAATACGTGCAATCATATCTGCCTGCTGCTGCTTGTATTTTTCCTGATTTTTAGCATCACTATTCATTGCAAGAAATGCCATACTAATTAAAAATACCGGAATACAAAGTGCAAGCGTACCAAAGATCACTAACTTTTTGATGTTGCGGGGCTGTGGCTGCTCAGACATAAAACCTACTTTCATTTCTTCATTTAATTACTGTGCCCAATATAACAAAATAAAGGCATAGCTCAAGTCTTGTATTCACAGGCTTTTGTTAAGCCCAAAATTTACATAAAAAAAGGAGACTAGCTCCTTTTTTTGAATCAACATAAATTAATTGGTTGCTGCAGTGCCTGTACAATGCGGACTGGTACTTGCATCTTTCTGCGCACTAGTTAGTACGATGCCAGTTCCTGCAGGCATGTGTGCTTGAATAAAATCGACAGCTTTTTCATTTCTACACACTATCGCTTGCGTATGACTCGCATTTGGTACAACATCCAACTCATATTTACTTGAATAGTCGGCTTGTGGGAAATATTTGGTTGCCTGTAATTTCATATTAGCAACCAATGCTTGAGTAACAGGTGGCAATACAGCCTGATCATCTGCACCCTGAATAATATAAACTGGTGTTTTAATCACTTTAGCCGCAGTTGCGTTAGTTGCAGGCTGATTATCAAGCAAGAATTTCTGAACCACTGGATCTGTTTGGATTTTATTTAAATTAATTCCATACTGAGAAATCATATGATTTGAATCTTTTAAGAATTCAAGTATCCCAGCTTTAAACTGTTCTTGTAGACCATTCGCACTGTTCGGGTCTGAATAACTTAAACACGCCCCTTCATCACCAGTACGACCATAGGCTTGCTCTGCAATCACGCCCGCATCTGCAGTAAAGATACTTTTCAAATCATAATTGGGTTCATACGCCTTAATACCTGAACTGGTTAATGCCGCATAAGCTAAAAGCTCTGCATATCCATCTGCAATTTGACTGATAAGCATTTGCCCTTGCGCACCCGTTAGCTGTCCCATACTTACTGCATAACGCACTTGCATCAACTGCTCATCCAATCGATTCAGTCCTTGCGCGTTAGGCTGACCATTCGTATCAACATTTAAATTCGGATCAAGATAAATTTGAATAATTTGACCTAAACTTGAGGCTGGTGCACCTGCAACTGCTCCCTTATAACTGGTATCTGTATTGGCAAATTCTGCAGTGCCTAATGATGCATGTCCACCTTGTGATTGACCAATCGACATCCATTCACCATTCAGCTTTGTACCATAATGAGCTTTCGCTGCCTTAACAGCAAAAATTGCTGATTGTGCTGCACTAGATAAATTTAGATAAGGATGTACACCTTTTGTACCTAGCCCCTCGTAGTCAGGTGCAACAATGACATAACCTGCTGCTAATAAACTATTGGCTAATATTTTAAAACGAGGGTGAATAATATTCTTACTCGGCGCACAATCATCCCCAGCACCCACAGTCCCATGTTCCCAAACTACAATTCGATAGCCATCTTTAGGCTGCGGCGCATCAGGAAACAATACCAAAGCCGTTGCTTCTGCTGTTTTCCCCTGTACATTGGTCATGTTATAGGTCATCACCTTGATCGATGAGCTACTATCGACACTATCCAAAGCATAATTAGCTTCTGAGATAAATGTTGGTTTCTGAGTCAAAATAGATGAGTCATTATCATCATTACAAGCTGTTAACGACAGCATGGAAACAGAAACTGCCAATGCAACTGCTATTTTTGTAAATTTCATAAGATATCCTTTTTAATCATTATTTTTAAGCATGAAACTACATGCAAGCTCCATTAAGGCATAAAAAAAAGCACCCGAATAGGATGCTTTATGCCAACTTAACTTTTAAGATAAATATCTTTAAACGACCAAAGCCATAAAAATACCGCAAAAAATTAACAAGCCAACCCAGCGATTGTGACGAAATGCCCAAAAACACCATTGAGGATCTCGATCACGTGTTTTTATCCATTGGTAAATAAAATCAAGAGCAACAACAATTAATGCAGCCAGACCAAATGGAAGCAATAAATTTTCTAGCCAAAGTGCCGCAGCAATCAACACAATACTAACGGCCTGTAAAGCACTAATAATTTGAATGTCATGCTGGCCAAATAAGATCGCTGTAGATTTCACTCCAATCTTTAAATCATATTCACGATCCGCAATCGCATATTGGGTATCATAAGCTACAGTCCAGGCCAGATTGCCAAAATATAAGAGCCAGCAGGTTAAATCCGGCGTTTGCCCCACTGCGGTATAAGCCATCGGAATCGACCAGGAAAATGCTAACCCCAAAAAGACTTGAGGCAAATGGGTATAGCGCTTCATAAAAGGATAAATAAACGCTAGAAATAAAGCCCCAAATGACCAGTAAAAAGTTTCAATCGGCAAGAAAAGAAGCAGGCAGGCGCTGGCAGCCACCAAAACCAGAAATACCATCACGGCTTCTTTAGCACTGATAATCCCGGTCGCTAGCGGACGGTTTTTGGTACGCTCCACATGCGCATCAACTTTACGGTCAGCAAAATCATTAATGGCACAGCCTGCTGCCCGCATAAAAATCACACCCAAAATCATGGGAATTAAAATTTCAATACGTGGCATTCCCTGAGCGGCAATCCACAGCGCCCACATGGTAGGCCAAAAAACCAGTTCAGTCCCAATCGGTTTATCAAAACGACAAAGATAATAATAGGCGCTAAGACGCTCACGCCAGGTGATTGCTTGTGCGGTTGCCATAAAAATCAAGCCCGTGAATTTTGTATAAAGTGTTCAAATGCCGGTAAAAATGTTTCTTGTACGATAAATTTACAGCCGTGCCAAGTATAGCAGCTCTGACGGGTCCAGCCCTCATCTAAAAGTACCACCCGGCGCTGGCACAGTGGATTAGTGCGCTGAAACAGAAACCAGCCAATCGGTTTGGTGCCAATATGCTGAAAAATTCGGGCTTTTTTTTGCAGGCTTAAAATCGGAAAGATGCTTTTGGCTTTCACCCAAGGAGACTGTTCCGAGCCGTAGAGATAACTTTCACGCACCCAGGAAGTATGCTGATGTGACATCTGCATCCATTTGGCATTGGCAAAGCTTAAACGCTGAAAATGCTCTTGAATTGGCTCGACATGGAATTGTCCTTGCGCCAAATCGGTCAGTTGTTGCGTGAGTGAACCCGATGCATACAGCCACGGTTTTAACTCAACAGGCAGAGTTGACAGCAACACACGCTGATTTTGATTTCTAGAACGACTATTCATTGTTAACAGTTATCTGTTTTTGCAATGATTTCATATTTGCCTTGTGGGGTTTTAATTAAAATAAAACCTTCAGCACTCAAATAAAATGATTCTGGATAAGCATAATCCAGCGCTATTTCAGGATTTTTCAGCGCCACAAATTGAGCCTGCTTATAACCCTCGGGAGTCCGCCCCACTTCAAGATAAGTCACTTCAGAGAAGTTCAACTTAAAACCTTTGTTATGATCTTTTGGATCAATCCATGGATAAAAGCTGGTGTGCTTTTTACGTTGTGCCATTTAAGCCCATCAATCATTTAAAATTATAAATAGATGATACAAAAAAACCCGCGACATGCGCGGGTTTTCTTCGCTTTAATTCGTGATGAATTACAAGCTGTAGTACATATCAAATTCAACTGGGTGAGTAGTCGTGTTTAGACGACGAACTTCTTCAGTTTTAAGCTCGATATAAGCATCAAGCATTTCTTTCGTGAACACGCCACCTTTTAACAGGTAATCATGATCCGCTTGAAGTGCTTCAAGCGCCATATCCAGGCTATGCGCCACTGTAGGGATTTTTGCTTCTTCTTCCGGTGGAAGATCGTACAAGTTCTTGTCAGCAGCTTCACCTGGGTGGATCTTGTTTTGAATACCGTCAAGACCAGCCATCAACAATGCCGCGAAACCTAGGTACGGGTTCATCATTGGATCTGGAAAACGCGCTTCAATACGCTTGCCTTTCGGGCTAGACACGTAAGGAATACGGATAGATGCAGAACGGTTACGCGCTGAGTAAGCAAGCATAATCGGTGCTTCGAAATGTGGAACCAAACGCTTATACGAGTTTGTAGAAGGGTTAGTGATCGCATTCAAAGAACGGGCATGTTTAATTACACCACCGATGAAGTACAACGCCATTTCTGAAAGGCCTGCATATTCATCACCAGCAAACAGGTTTTTGCCGTCTTTAGAGATCGACATATGCACGTGCATACCAGAACCGTTATCGCCAACCATTGGTTTAGGCATAAAGGTTGCTGTTTTTGCATATTGATGCGCAACGTTCCAAACCGCATATTTGAACTGTTGAACTTCGTCTGCTTTACGCACCATAGTGTTGAAGCTCACACCAATTTCTAACTGGCAAGAAGCAACTTCGTGGTGATGTACTTCTACACGACCTGGACCCATGATGTCTTCGATACGCGCACACATGTCTGCACGCATGTCATGTGAAGAATCTACAGGAGGAACTGGGAAGTAACCGCCTTTTACGCGTGGACGGTGACCAGAGTTACCGCCTTCGTAGTCTTTGTTAGTTGACCAAGCAGCTTCTTCAGCGATCAATGTATGGCGCGCGCCAGACATGTCGATTTCCCATTTTACTTCGTCAAATACGAAGAATTCTGGTTCTGGACCAAAGAATGCAGTATCACCGATACCGGTAGATTTCAAATATTCTTCTGCACGGCGCGCAATCGAACGTGGGTCACGATCATAACCTTGACCAGTTGATGGCTCGATGACGTCACAAGTTACAACAACTGTTGG
This sequence comes from Acinetobacter sp. RG5, assembly GCF_031844265.1. Classification (GTDB taxonomy): domain Bacteria; phylum Pseudomonadota; class Gammaproteobacteria; order Pseudomonadales; family Moraxellaceae; genus Acinetobacter. The sequence continues at coordinate 338,927 of NZ_JAUZUV010000001.1, forward strand.
CTCTGCAAAGAACGGGTCGATAAAACCTGTTGCCGCATCCGGACGTAAAATCATGTCCGATGCTTCGATGCCTTTCCAACCTGCAATTGAAGAACCGTCAAACATTTTGCCGTCTTCAAATGTATCTTCATCAATACTGTCTGCTGGGTAAGTGACGTGTTGCTCTTTACCCTTGGTATCAGTAAAGCGAAAATCGACCCATTTTGCGCCACTTTCTTGTATGAGTTGAAGGACCTTGTTCGCCATGCTCATTTTGCTCCGATGTTTTTGTTGCACCCGTGAAGTGCGTGTTAGCAGTTGATAGTTATTAAGCAATTACCGTACCAACTTTTAAAAGTATAGATAAAATCTTGAAATCTTTATAAGAAATCATGAAGTGACAAAAATACTTTGCGGCTATTATACTAGCTGCAAAACTAAATGCACTATATTCAAGCATTCTTCATTTATTTTATTTCAGCTTTATTTTTTAGCGCACCTAAATAGTGCATGTATCTATAAAAATGTATAAGAAACATAGCTTTTTATAGCAAATATGCTGCTTTTTCTTACTTTTGTTATATTTTTACTTGTTTTTGGCTAAAAATTGAGCTTTTTTTAGTAGATATCAGTAAAGAAAATTTTGCGATTCATTTGGGATTGTATGCCTATTATGAGGCATTTTCTTTAAATCTACTTTCAATAGAAAAGTTTATACAAAGCTTAATTATTCAAGTGATGTTTTTTTCATCAAACTTTTAGCCTCTCTTTGATCTCATTTTTTCATTTTTAAGTTTTACTCTAAAAAATACTCATTTAAAACTTTCTATGAATAAGCCTATTACTTTAAATCATTATAAAACTTTTATTTAATTTCCTACAGGTTATTAAAGCTATTAAATTGAGCGAAATTGTTGCGCCGAATGCAGCTATTTTTTGCTATGATGAAGCGTGCTTTATTTTCACACAATGAAATCAATGATTTAGTTGTGTCAGGCAAGTGCTTGCAACACGTATAAATAAAGTACGATCTGGACAACATTAGCACAGTCAAGTGCATTAATTTCAATAGGTTAAGCTCATGCTTTTAATGATCGACAACTATGACTCCTTTACTTATAACATCGTCCAATATTTTGGCGAACTGAATCAAGAAGTAAAAGTAGTCCGTAATGATGCCGTGACATTGGAAGATATAGAGCGATGGCAACCTAAGTATTTAGTGATTGGTCCCGGCCCGTGCTCGCCAAGTGAAGCAGGGATTTCTATTCCTGCTATTCAGCATTTTGCTGGCAAAATTCCTTTACTGGGCGTTTGTCTTGGTCACCAAAGTATTGGTCAGGCATTTGGCGGTGATATCGTGCGTGCTAAACGTGTGATGCATGGCCGTCTGTCTGATATGTACCACAGTGATACCGGGATTTTCAGCAATCTTCCTTCTCCATTTCCTGCAACGCGCTATCATTCACTGGTGATTGATCAAGCTACCTTGCCTGAATGTCTGGAAGTGACCTGCTGGACCAATGAAGCGGACGGCTCTATGGAAGAAATTATGGGTGTGAAACATAAGACATTGCCGGTCGAAGGCGTGCAGTTCCATCCTGAATCGATTCTGAGCCAGCATGGTCATCAAATCTTTAAAAACTTTCTCGAAATTTATGCCTAAGAACATCTTATGAATATTCAACAAGCTTTAAGCAATATTACTAAAAACATTCACCTGACTCAGGATCAAATGCAAGACGTGATGCATGCCATCATGTCAGGTGAAGCGACCGATGCCCAGATTGGTGCCCTGCTGATGGGCTTACGCCTTAAAGGCGAAAGCATTGATGAGATTACCGCAGCTGCACGTGTCATGCGTGAACTTGCCACTAAAATTGATGTCAGTGACATTCCTTATCTGGTCGATATCGTCGGTACAGGCGGTGATGGTCAAAACCTGTTTAATGTCTCTACTGCTTCGGCATTTGTAATTGCAGCAGCGGGCGCCACCATTGCCAAACATGGTAACCGCGGCGTTTCGACCAAATCAGGTTCGTCAGATTTACTGGAACAGGCGGGGATTAATCTTGACCTGAACATGCAGCAGACTGAACGGTGTATCCGTGATGTCGGTGTCGGCTTCCTGTTTGCACCCAATCATCATCAAGCCATGAAATATGCAATCGGCCCACGTAAAGAATTAGGGATTCGCAGCATTTTCAACTTACTTGGCCCGCTTACGAATCCGGCCGGAGTAAATCGTTTAGTCATTGGGGTATTTTCCAATGAACTCTGCCGTCCTATTGCCGAAGTCATGAAACAGCTCGGTGCTGAACATGTGATGGTGGTACATTCACGTGATGGGCTGGATGAAATCAGTATTGCCTCCTCAACTCATGTTGCTGAACTGAAAAATGGCGAAGTTACCGAATGGGACATTATTCCTGAATCGGTCGATATTGAGTCGCAAACTCTGACCGGACTGATTGTGGAAGATTCTGCGCAAAGTCTGGCTTTGATCAAAGACGCGCTGGGCAAGAAAAAATCAGACATCGGTGATAAAGCCGCGAACATGATCGCGCTGAATGCCGGCGCGGGTATTTATGTCTCCGGTTTAACCAGCAGCTATAAGCAAGGTGTTGCGCTGGCACATGACATTATTTACGGCGGTCAGGCACTTGAAAAAATGAGTGTGCTGTCTGAATTTACCAAAACCATTAAACATTACGAAGCTTAATTCGGTCAGGGATTTTGATCATGGTGGATATCGCAAACACAATTTTAGGCAAGATTGTTGACCGTAAAAAAGAAGAATTTGCCCTACGTTTAAAGCAGAAAAGCTATAAAGATCTGGAAGAACTGGCACAAGGTGCATCACCTGTGCGTGGTTTTGCCCAGTCTTTAGTGTCGAAACGTCCGGGTGTCATTGCTGAAATTAAGAAAGCTTCGCCATCCAAGGGCATTATTCGCGAGAACTTTAACCCTGCGGAAATTGCAGCACAGTATCAGGAGGCAGGTGCAGCCTGTTTATCGGTGCTGACCGATGTAGACTTTTTCCAGGGTCACGATGACAACATTCAGATTGCCCGTTCACATTGCGACCTGCCTGCACTGCGCAAAGACTTTCTGATCGATCCTTATGGAGTTATCGAAGCACGTGCCCTGCATGCAGACTGTATCTTGCTAATTGTGGCTTGCCTGTCTGACCAGCAGTTAGAAGAAATGTCTAAAACTGCATTTGAACATCATCTGGATGTACTGGTTGAAGTTCACGATGAAGAAGAACTATCCCGTGCTTTAAAACTTTCTGATCGTTGTCTGCTCGGTGTAAATAACCGTAATTTAAAAACCTTTGATGTGGATTTAAACACATCATTACGTTTGAAAAAATTACTGGACCCTTCACGCCTGCTGGTGACTGAAAGTGGTATTGCCACACTTGCGGATGTTGCGATGATGCAGAAAAATGATATTCACGCCTTTCTGGTCGGCGAAAGCTTCATGAAACAGCCACGTCCGGATCATGCTTTCCGCGATCTGTTTGGTGAGCCTGAAGCGGTTTAAAATGTAAATGCTCACCTAAGCATTAAAAAAGCCCAATCTCAGGATTGGGCTTTTTTATTTTCAATATTGAAAAGTAGATCATAGATTCTCGAGCGTATTTAAAATCCTCAGCAATGTCATGAACGCAATTCAGTTCTCCTTTGTCTATTTTCAGACTATAATTCTTGTAAATTCCGCATCTCCCTTGTTTTTACATTATGAGTAAACACGATTCTTCATTATCTAAAGATCAGTACAACCTGCTGAAATCTTTTAAGAAGCAAATTACACAGCCGCAAACGCCTGCGGTCGTTGCTGCACCTGTTGAAAAGACTGTCGAGCAAGAAGCGTTAGAAGAACTGGAATTATTCCGCAAGCAAATGCAGGGCGTACAAAAAATTGAATCGGGAAATACGGTTCAACTGGACAAACCACGCAAGAAAAAGCCGGATGCACAAATCCTGGCAAAGCGTGCAGCGGCTACTGGCCCGCTGGAAACAGAGGCAATGGCTTTATCAGATACTCAGGCCATGCTCAATCCTGTCGGCAGTCAGGCCAACTTGAGCTATCGCATCGCCACCTTGCAGCATAAAGTGTTTGAAGACTTGAAAGCCGGTAACTTGCGCTGGTTTGAAGCTGTGGATCTGCATGGCTGTACCGTGGAAGAAGCGCGTCAAGCCGTGCTGCAGATTATCCAGATCGCCAAAGATGAAAATCAGAACGTGATTAAAATCGTACATGGCAAAGGTCCGGAAGCGATTTTAAAAACCTATGTCAACGGCTGGCTACGTCAGCATCGCGATGTTTTAGCTTTTGTCAGTGCACCTGAAAAGCAAGGCGGTACCGGTGCAGTATTGGTTCTGCTCAAACGTGCAGAAAAGAATCCAAAGTTCAAACAGTAAACGGTTTTAGCCTCAAAACAAGGCATTGTAAAAGTTTTCTGCTACAATGCCGTCCTTGTTCATTCTCAGTTTAAGTGAATACGTCATATGACTATGCAGCAATCCTACGCAAACATTCTTACTGCCGTTGGCGAAGATCTAAATCGCCCTGGTCTCAAAGATACGCCTGTGCGCGCTGCGAAAGCATTTTCATATTTAACCTCGGGTTATAGCCAGACACTTGAAGAAGTGACCAACAAGGCGGTCTTCCCTTCCGATAACCGTGAAATGGTACTGGTCAAAAACATCGAATTTTATTCGCTATGTGAGCATCACTTGTTGCCATTTTATGGCCGCGTACATATTGCCTATTTGCCGGAAGGTCATGTTTTAGGCCTGTCCAAATTTGCCCGTATTACTGAAATGTTTGCGCGCCGTTTACAGATTCAGGAAAACCTGACTCAGCAAATTGCAGAAGCAGTGGCTGAAGTCACCAAAGCACGCGGTGTTGCAGTAATGATTGATTCTGCGCACATGTGCATGATGATGCGCGGTGTAGGCAAGCAGGAATCAACCACACGTACGGTATCATTTATTGGTGATTTTAAAACCGACAAAGAAACACGTCGTGAATTTTTAAGTGCGGTTCCAGAAAGCTATTAATTATTAAAGCTTAAAAATAAGTTACTCAAGGCCTCGATCATTCGGGGTTTTTTGCTTTTAAAGGAAGAGGATATCAATACTTAATTCAAAAGCTCACTTGCTATAAATAACACCTGGTAACAGGGTTTAAAGACCTGTCCCAAAACTTGCTATGTTTCAGTCTAGAACTCAAACAATTCCTGCTTGTGTTTGCAACAAGCCTACACTTGGATACACGATAAAGTTTTAATCCTGCCGCTCTCCCATTAAAGTAATTTGAAGTTGATATACAGCAAAGCGCTTTATATCTTTCTGATTGATTTTTAATGATAAGGAAAGTAACCATGGCGAATAGTAAAAATAACCAGGCGAAAGACAGCAAAAAATCAGCAAAAACTGCTAAAAAGACCCAAGATGAGAAACTGAAAAAGTCGAATAAGAGTAGTGACAAAGACAGTGATCGCAAAGTCACTAAAAAAGCGGCGAGCAGTAAATCTAAAGCGGCATCTTCTAAGAAAGACAATGCCAGCAAAGATGAAAAAGTGAAGGCGAAGAAAAATTCGAGCTCAAAAGCCAGTGATAAAGCGAAAGACCAAAAGACCTCTTCCGCGAAAAAACCGGCTAAAGCGAAAAGCAGCAACAAGAGTAAAGACGACACTAAAGTGAAAAAGTCTTCTTCAAAAAAATCGGCGCCTGCTAAAAAGCAGTCGAGTAGCTCCTCTAAGAGCAAGTCAACCAAGGCTAAAACCTCGAAGACCAGTTCAAAAAAATCGAAGTAAAATGAAAGCCCCTAGCTCTAAATGACAGGGGCTTTTCTGTATCTTGTCCTTTCGTTTTTATAATTTGTATTAGCTGAAATATTGAGTCATTTTAAATTTCAGAAAAGGCCGAATATGAAGTCATCTGCCAAAGTAACCCCACCAAAACGTCCGTCACGTGTAGTTTCGAATAGTTTTGATTATTCTCTGGACTTTGCAAAGATTAATTTTCGTAAACGACCCGAGCTCTACCGGATTGGCCGTGGTGAACAAGGTGTATTACTGGTTGAGCCTTATAAATCGGAAATCCTGCCACACTGGCGCTTTGCAGATGAAGCAAAAGCCCAAGCCAGTAGCGAGAAAATCTATCAGCTTTTCTTGGACTATTTAAAACAAGAAGATTTTATTGGTGCGGACATGGCACGCAAGTTTTTACAGATGGGTTTTACCCGTGCCCGGCGTTATGCCAACCATAAAGGTGGCAAAAAATACGATGGCCCGGTTCCGGAAGACAAAAAAGGTTTAAGTGGCGCGCATGGCCGTTCAGAGCTACCGCGCAATCAGGAAGACCCGGTTAAAGCCGCTGCTGCCAAAATCTTTAAACAGAAATGGGATGAAGCTAAAAATCATCCCGAATATCTTCAGCAAAAAAAGAAATTTCAGGAATTTATAGAGCAGCAGTCTGCAACTGGATAAAACCTTTTATTTAAACAGAGAGTGGCTGTGCGACTGGGTTCAAGGACTGATGAGCCATATAGACTCTGTTACGCCCGTTGTTCTTCGCCATATACAAGGCAGAATCTGCCGCATTCAGGAAGCGCTGATAATCCGGATGTCCATCATAAAGCACACAACCAATACTGACCGTAAATTTAAACTGCTGGCCTTGTGCCGAATTAATCATGCCATTTTCAATATATTTACGCACACTTTCGGCAATATTCAGGGCACGTTTTTCATCAGTATCCACCAGTAACAGCAAAAACTCTTCACCGCCGACCCGGAAAGCATAATCACTGCCCTGACTGTATTTTTGCAATGCTTCGGCCAGAAATTTCAAAGCCAGATCACCTGCTGCATGTCCGAATTTGTCATTAATACTTTTGAAATAATCAGCATCAATGGCAAGTAAAGACAAAGGCGTATGATTCTTACGGGAAAAAGTGATTTCACGTGAAATAATGGTATTCAAATAACGACGATTCAATAACTGGGTCAATGAATCATTACCTGATTCAATATATTCGGCCACCTGAAATAACTGATCTACTAACAACTGAATCTCACGGTTCAAGTCACGGATTCGCTGGATCAGTCCCAGCATATTGTTTTTGTCCGTACAGTCCATAATATCTTGATTAAGTTCATCGACTTGATAAATTCGCTCAATGATTAAATCGACCTGATCAGAACCGGTAAAAGCATAAGAGGCTTTATGAATAAACCATAAACCAAACTCCGACTTGGACAACATCGGATGATTCAATTTTTCATGCTCAGAAAAGACCTTGAACATGAGCTCATTTTCCCAGTCTAGCAATGAACTGCGCTGTTTATCTTTTTGTACGGCCACATCCTGCATCGCTGAAAAAACACGATAACTGTGTTTAATTTCCTGATTCATGGCTGTTTTGGCTTCATAAGATCGGCACATGACTTCTGTGGCAAATCCCATGATCTGGACAATATAACTGCAGGTGGTCAACATACTGTGGTCAGGATTCTCATCCAGCAGTTCAAACATTTTACGCTCAATTTCACGTACACCGCGCATGATCAGCCAGGACGGAATTCCGACACGTGCATGCACATGCCCCACCATCGCCTGTTTCTGCACGGCATCGGCATAGCGTTTATTAATTCCTACACCAAAGCTTTCAAGTAGCCAGGCATTTAAAGTGTCGCGCAAGCGCTGTTGAATCAAGTCATCGGAAAAGAATTCTGCAGATTCCTTTTCAAGGAGCATGTTTTTATAGAATTCTTCCACCAGAATCAGGGAATGATCTTGAATAAAGTGAAAGGCATGCAATAAGTCATCAGATGAATAATTTTGACAGATCTGTTCCCATTGCTCGGCCAGTCTTGCCATGCATTCATTATTCATACTGTCTGTTCCCCAAAACCTTGCTATTTTCACTCAAATTATGTGACAAATATAACAAATATCAGGTATTTTTCCTAAAATATCGACCAGATTATTTGTACCCAACCTAGCCAATTTTTTTATACAAGGGAAAACCGAACAGCAGCCTCATGGATACACAGCACTTTATGAATAGTGTTAATCAGTTTTAACTAAATCTTAAAAATACCGGATCAAACCAAGACTCCATTGATCCCAGTCTTTGGACTGCTGTTGCTGATATTCCCAAGACAGCCGAAGTGCATGTTGTGGATTGAATGCATATTGGAGTTCAGTATTCAGTTTCAGCTGCCAGCGATGCGAATCTTCCCAATAAGGCAGTTCCACCTGCACCAGACTGTTAATCTGATCGCTCCAGATATTCTGGCACCCCACAGTAGGGCCAGCACCTACGCGCCAGCCTTGATCCAGTGCCTTGCCTGCCTGTAGCTGAGTTTGCATTTGCGCATAACATAGATGTTCACGGCTGGCATTTGCCCAGCTATAACCACCCTGAGTTTTTAAGCTGGCGACGCCATGCTGTTCATCTTCACTAAACTGGCCATGCGCATCCAGTGCCTCCTGTTTCCAGCCCAGATTAAAACCCCAGGATAATGGCGTATTAAACGGATTGACCGGGTTATAGGAATTGACAGTAAATAGATCCAGATGTTCCAGCTTGAGCTCACTGTCACGATATTGCAAAGCCCCATCCAGAAACAGCAATTGTGTGCCGGTTCGAAAACCGCCTTGCGGGTCGATGAGATCATGATAAGCCTGCCGATGTCCAAGCTGGACAAAGGATTCTCCCTGAACCTGTCCGGCCTGAAGACTGATATTGCGTGCATGATGGCTTTGTACCGGATCTATTTTTGGACGTTCAGGTGCTTTACGCTGTTTCTCGATATCCAGCTGGCTTCTTAAGCCTAATAACTTGCGAAAACGTGGTTGAACAAAAGATTCATCGACTTTTTGTCGGAGAAAGTCCAGATATAAATGATCATAGGCCATTTCCAGAATTTTGGCCTGATCTTCTGCCGGATAAGGCTGCAAAATTGAAAGCATTACACCTGTTTCTGCATAAGCTAACTGATGCGCAGTTTTTGCCAGCGCTTTGCCATGCTGTCTGGATTGAGCCAGCAATTGAGTTTCAAGCGCTGGACGGTAAACTTTCTGTTTGATCAAACCCTGCTGTTCTACGACTTTCAGTGTTTCAATCGGAATCGCAGTCGAATTAAACTGTTTCTGTAGATTTAACTCGGGACGTACCAGATCAAATAGCCCCAGCAGGCGATAAGCACAATTATCATTGATAAAATAATAAGGGAAACTTACATTTTGCATTTCCCAGAGATGCTGTACCAAAAATCTGGTTTCTTGCGGGCTTAAGTTTAATTCATATTCCCACAAATCCCGGCTTTCAAAGTCACCATATTCTTTGACCTTGCGGTAATACGGCATCAGGGAATATTCACCCGGATATTGTCCGGTCAGCCCTTTCCAGGCAAAGGACCAGTTGTCATTGCCATCGACCGTTGCGGCATAGTTGACTGCATAAGAAATCAGATTGAGTTGTTGCTGGTCTTTAGGGTCCAGCCGCAACAAGGTATGCCCGAACATGGAGCTCGGATTACCCATAAAATCCGTGGCATAAATCAGGGTTGCCTGATAAGGCTTGACTTCGCCAATCCATTTATCCAAATCCGGACAACTGACCGCAGGCAATTGTTGCTCGGAAATATTCAATTGCTGTATTAACCAGCTGCTGCGTGCAGGAAACTTACAGCGCACGGACTGATTCGGCTCTGCGCTCAAAAATAAAACCTGAATGTTATGCTGTATTTCTTTTTTTAAATCAGTTTTTCCCTGCTCTGCCAGGAAATAGCCCGAATAGCTAACCTCGCTATGACCTTGGGGATTGGCATACATGAGACGTTGCCAGGTGGTACTCTGATCCAGACGCTGGGTTTCGGCATGAGTTAGATAATGCTGGATGTCTGGATTAATTTCACTAGAAAAACTTAAAGGGCTGAATGTCAGGCCCAACATGAAGAACGCATATTTCATTCAGTTAACTTATTCTCATCAATTTCTTTTAGTCATAAGAAAACCCTGCCAGAACAGCAGGGTTTTTGAGGTGCGGATCAGATGTAGGATTTCAATACTTCATCTTTGGCCATCACAGTTTGTAAGGTGCTTAAAACTTGTAATGTATTCTGGTTTTCTTCGGAATAAATTTCAGAGAAATTCTGCTTGGAAACGCTAAAGAAACGAGCTTTATCTTCAGATTTAATATTCAAAAGTTCGGCCAGAACATTCAGGCTTTCACCCTCACCAACTGCCATATCACGCGCCAGTGCTTCAGCGTTTTCATTGGTAAAGGTCACCACTTGAGCGGTTACGGTACCGCCCTGGCTACAACCCAAAGTACCAAAAGTGATCCCGAGCCACTGATTCGTGAACAGAACGTTGGTCGTACCTGCAAAGAGTTTAGGAATAATACCAGACTGACCCGCCCACACCTGACTTCCGATACCACAACCGACATCTCGGTCAGCCATCGCCATGCTTGAACCTGTCGCCAATACCGCCGCCAGCATAATTTTTTTCAACATAGTTATTCTCCAATTATTCTCATGCAATCTTTGTTATTACTCTAATAATGTAATTTAAACTACATACTCAGCAGAGTAGCGACAAGTCAAGTTTGGCGCAATTGAAAAAATGTATGCTTTACATAAACATAACCTGATTGATTTTACTGTTCTTTGAGCGCCCAATCGCCTTGTGAATTACGCTGTCCCAAGATTTTCAGTACTGACACCAGACTCAGCAATAACAACAAATACCAGGAGCCCAGTTTGCCCCATCCCACCATATGCCATTGCTCAATCTGGCTTGGATAGAGCCAGATCTGGTAAAAGGTACTGATGTTCTCGGCAATCCAGATAATAAACGCCAGAATCAGCAGTACGGGTAACATCGGCAACTGAAAAGTATGCCGATTCAGCTGAAAGCGAATTCTGGTTTTCCAGAACATCAGCACGCTCCAGACAAATAAAATCACCCGATAATCGGGAATAAAAAACTTGCTCATAAAGTTGATATAAGACAAGACAGCCAATGTCAGCATATGGCTAAAACGCGGCAATTTTTCAAATGAAACCTGATATAGACGTAAAGAGCGCGCAAAAAAACTGCCGACCGCAGAATACATAAAACCGGCAAATAAAGGCACGGTCAGGATTTTAAATATTGCGGGTTGAGGGTAATGCCAGGAAGCAATTGCCGGATGGGTCAGGAAGATTTCCATCACCATGGCCATGAGATGAAATAACGCAATCACTTTGGCTTCAGCCCAGGATTCCAGTTTGGTATAGAGCAATATCACCTGAATCAGCAAAGCAAAAAAAAGCAGATAGTCATACCGGTAAAAACCAAAGAAGAGATCGCTGCCCATAGAAGCAGTCAGCGCAAAAGCGAGCAGGAGTAAAATCCCAAATAAGGCAGCCGAAGCTGCCTTATAAGTAAATTCAAACCCTGATTTGAATAGATCGATCAAGGTTTACATCCTAAAGATATTTGGCACTATACTCATGTACGGTATCAATAAATGCTTTTGGATTCGCCGGATCAACCCACTGGGTAATACCATGACCTAAATTGGCAACATAACCGGTTTTCTCGCCATTGGCATAGGCATCATCCAGCATGGCTTTTGTCGCTTTAATGATGGTGTCTGATGAACCATATAAAGTTGCAGGATCCAGGTTACCCTGAAGTGCTGCACGACCAGCAACCGTTTGACGAGCGACATTCAATGGCGTGGTCCAGTCCAGACCAAATGCATCTGCGCCTGTCGTAATCATCGGTTCCAACCATTGACCGCCACCTTTGGTAAACAGAATTACCGGAATCTTGCGGCCGTCTTTCTCACGTTGCAAACCAGCGACAATCTTCTGCATATAGTTCAGCGAGAACTCGATATATTCACGATGTGCTAATGCCCCACCCCAACTATCAAAGATCTGTACCGCTTGTGCACCCGCATCGATCTGCGCATTCAAATATTCAGTCACTGCATCAGCCAGACGATCCAGTAAAGCATGCAAAACTTCAGGCTGCACATACATCATCTGTTTGGTAAAACGGAAATCCTTGCTTGAACCGCCTTCGACCATATACGTTGCCAGAGTCCATGGACTGCCCGAGAAACCAATCAGAGGAACCTGACCGCCCAAGGCTGAACGAATGGTCGAAACGGCATTCATCACATAATCCAGATCCGACTTGGCATTAAATGCAGGCAGATTGGCGACATCCTGTTCGGTACGGATGGTCTTGTGAAATTTCGGGCCTTCACCGGCTTCAAAATACAGCCCCAGTCCCAAAGCATCCGGAACCGTCAAGATATCCGAGAATAAAATCGCGGCATCAAGATCATAACGGCGTAAAGGCTGCAAAGTTACTTCACAGGCCAGTTCAGTATTCTTGCAAAGCGAAAGGAAATCTCCTGCCTTGGTACGCGTTTCGCGGTACTCAGGCAAATAACGGCCAGCCTGACGCATCATCCATACTGGCGTAGCATCTACAGGCTCACGCAACAATGCGCGCAGAAAACGATCATTTTTTAAGGTCGTCATTCACATTCCCATCTTTCTTTGACATTGCCAACATCATAGCAAAAAGGCCGCAGTTTTAATAACTTCTGGCAACTTTAAAAACCGATCGGATTGAACGGCAACCTAGTGATTTACACAAAACAACTACTGCATCTCCACATTTTTTCTGTAATACTTATAGTGTTTTTTCACATAGTTAAAGAAATAATTCTTAAGGTTGAGTTACATGTTCGTTCGCACAATGCTCGCTGTGAGTCTAGGTTGCATTTTCGCAGGTCAAGTTTTTGCCGCGTCTACTGCTGAACAACCATTAAAACCCCAAGTGGTGACTGATGTTGCAGTGCAAGATCCGATTGATCCATTAGCAACTGAAGCTTCAGCGGCCCAAGCAGCACCTGCAGAAGCGCAAATTACCGCACAAGAACAACAAGACTTAAAACAGGCATCTGAAGCGCTGAATGAGCTACAGGATACCGAAGATCAGACTGCTTCTATTGGCGCAGCACCAAATACCAAAGCATCGACTAACTCTGCAACGACCAAAGCTTCGTGGACTTTAGACGGCTTAAATAATGCCCAGTGGTATGAAAATATCGGTGCAGGTCAATTCCCAGTTTACGCACGTGCACATGTCATGCTGAATAATGCCCATGCATCACCGGGGGCGATTGACGGAACCAGCGGTAAAAATACACTAAAAGCCATTGCATCTTTCCAGCAAATGAATGGCATTAAACCGACAGGTGTTTTGACTCAGGAAACCTGGGATAAACTAGTTGCACGTCAGGGTTCTAAGCCAGCCTTTGTTGAATACACCATTACTGAAAAAGATCTGGCAGGCCCATTTGCCAAGTCTATTCCTTCAGATTATGCGTTACAGGCGAAAATGAAAGGCTTGTACTACACACGTGTCAGTGAAATGTTGAGTGAAAAATTCCATATGGATGAGAATTTCTTAAAGAAACTCAATCCAAATGCTAACTTTAATAAAGTTGGTGAAAAATTACTGGTCAGTAATGTACGTAATGACTTGCCTGAAGGTATTCACTTGATTGTTGCACATAAAGGCGCGAAACAACTGTACTTATTTAACAGTAAAAATCAAATGATCGCGTCATTCCCTGCCACCATTGGTAGTGCGGATACACCATCTCCAACCGGAACCTATAAAGTAACAGGTGTTGCACCAAACCCTTGGTACAGCTATTCACCGTCTAACTTTGTACAAGGTAAAAACTTAAAACCACTATCTTTACCACCGGGTCCTAACGGTCCTGTCGGGAATATCTGGATTGGTTTAAGCAAGAAATCATTTGGTATTCACGGAACACCAAACCCGTCTACCATTTCGAAAACAGCGTCACATGGTTGTATTCGTTTGACTAACTGGGATGCCAATGATCTTGGCCGTAAAGTCAAATCTGGGGTAACGGTTCGTTTCTTAGAATGATGATCGGTCTGCCGATTTGAATAAAAATAGCCTGCTTTTGAGCGGGCTTTTTTATTCCTTATGTTTACTTTCAGCTCTGTCGTTGCAAAAATGCAATGATCTGTCGCCTATTTGAGATTTTTTCAGTTATAAAACGACAGTATGATGATCTCAAGTTAAAAATAATGTCGAGATAAAATCATGAATGCTTTTCTACATCCTAGCGAAAATCGTGGTCATGTAAAAATGGGCTGGCTGGAGTCTAAACACAGTTTCTCATTTGGTAACTGGTATAACCCAAAGTATATGGGTGTCAGCGCTTTACGTGTCATTAATGATGACCTGATTGATGGACATCAGGGTTTTGGAACGCATCCACATGACAATATGGAAATCCTGACCTGTGTGCTGAAAGGAACCATTACCCATCAGGACAGCATGGGCAATCATGGCGGAATCGCTGCGGGTGAATGGCAACTGATGAGTGCAGGAACAGGTGTGCGGCACAGTGAAATGAACCAAGGCGACGAACAGGTCCATTTACTGCAAATCTGGATTATTCCAAATGAACGTGATGCCAAGCCGAACTATCAGCAAATCCGTCTTGACCCGCATGAGCAACCGAACCAGTGGCATTTGATTTGTGGTCCGAATGACAATGCACCGATGCATATTCGTCAGAATGCCGAAGTCAAAACTGCGGTGATTCAGCAAGGCCAAAGTCTGAAAGTGAAAGCGACCCAGCATATTAATTATGTACATGTTGTTTCTGGCACTGTCCAGATCGCTGAACATACAGTTGAAGCTGGCGGCGCAATTGCTTTTCTAGATGATACAGAAATTAAAGCAAGCGAAGATGCGCAAGTGATCTGGTTTGATTTGCCGGAAGTACCCAACTAAGCTTTTAAAGCTCTCAGCTCTAATGGCTATTGATCCCAGTGATTAATAGCCATTTTTTATGAATCGAGAATAAAAGTAGACAGAAGCTTTATCAGAAGATAATTTTTTAAAAACAGCTATAAAAATCACACCAATTCACATCAGTTTTTTACTTAAAATTCTGGCATTTCAGGCGAAGATGAAGCTGATTCATTTCTATTGAATGAACGCATCGCGAATGGCTGATCTGGTCATGGTCTTATATGGGATTCAACGTCTATCCAGCTTTGTATTGATTTTACGTAAACCAAAGAGCAACGCTTATGAACCAGATTTTAGAAATTCAGAATCACCAGCAACATGCTCTGCATTTTTTACTAGCGTTTTTAAAACAACAAAACTATCAGTTCACAGCTATTACTCCGTTGTCGCATCAACGGATTTTGGATCGTAAAAGAAACGAGAAAAATCAGGAAATAACCCTGCAGGATATATTTGGCTGGAATCTGGAATTTAGCAAAACCGATCTTGATCCGGTTCTTTTTTCCTTGCTGGCAAAACAGCAACTTCTACAGGTTCAGGATGAGCAATACACCAGTCTGGTCAGGGTCGCCTCACTGGAAGGTGAACTCTTTATTCACTCTTCCTTTCCAACCACACAACAAGATGCTGTTTTTTTTGGTCCCGATACTTATCGCTTTGTCTATCATCTCAAGCAATATCTAGCCACCGAACCTCGCCCTTTCAAACGGGCTGCTGAAATATGCTGTGGCACCTCTGCTGCTGCCATCAGTATCGCCAAATACTTTCCAGATCATGAGGAAATCTTTGTAGCAGATCTAAACCCCAAAGCCTTGCTCTATAGTCAGCTCAATATTGATTTTTCGGGTTTTACTTCAATCTCTCCGGTGCAAAGCAATTTATTTTCCAATCTTGAAGGTCAGTTTGACCTGATTTTTGCTAATCCACCGTATTTAATTGATCCTGAGCAACGGCAATATCGTCACGGAGGTAATGAGCTCGATGGCAATGAATTATCTTTTAAAATTATAAAACAAGGCCTGCAAAGGCTAAATTCAGGCGGCCGTTTATTTTTATATACCGGCGCCACCATCACACGAAATGGCAATCGATTTTTACAGTATCTGCAAGACCTGATGCAGCAGCATCAAAATATTCACTGGTCTTATGAGGAAATTGATCCGGATATTTTTGGTGAAGAATTAGAGCAACCTGCTTATCAGCATGTGGAAAGAATTGCTCTGGCTCTGATTAAGATTGAAGTATGCGATTAAAGAATATCTGTTTATAAATTATCGACTTTTTAAATATCGAACCTCTTCAAGATCCGTTTTTTTTAAATCATTCTGTAAAATTCATCAGCAATAAAAAACCCCAATCTTTCGATTGGGGTTTTTAAAATTTGGCGGAAGCGGTGAGATTCGAACTCACGGAGGACTCACACCCTCGTCGGTTTTCAAGACCGGTGCATTAAACCGCTCTGCCACGCTTCCATGGGCGCAATAATACGGCGCTTTTATGCAACTGACAAGTGAAAGTTACAGTGAATCTGATTAACTGCATATAGTTTCATCAAATCCCTACAATTTGGCGGCCAATTCGGCTCCTTCACGAATGGCACGCTTGGCATCCAGCTCGGCAGCCAGTTTTGCACCGCCAATAATATGATACTGCGCCAAGGTATTTTCCCCAGCACTCGGCATCAGGTCTTTTACCGATTCCTGACCTGCACATACCACAATGGTATCCACACGCAATAATTGAGCATGGCCATCTACCTCAATCCATAAGCCTTCATCCGTGACAGATTTATATTGCACACCGCGCAACATCCGCACGGCATGTTTTTTTAACTGGGCACGATGTACCCAGCCTGAAGTCTTGCCTAGTCCTGCGCCAAGCGGTGTCTTTTTACGTTGTAATAGATAAATTTCCCGTACTGGAGGTTCTACTTCAGCACGCTGTAACCCGCCTTCAGTCACATAATCTGGATGAGAATCTACACCCCATTCACGCTTCCACTCATCCACAGGTTGCGGCTGTATTTGATGCGGTGGCTTTAATAAAAACTCGGACACATCAAAACCGATCCCGCCTGCGCCAATGACCGCAACACGATCACCGACAGGTGCGCCACGTAGCACTTCTGCATAAGATAATACTTGTGGTGCCTGACTGCCTTCGATATTCAAGGCACGCGGCACAACCCCTGTAGCCACAATCACCTCATCAAAACCCTCACGCTCCAACTGCTCGCGGTTGACTCGGGTATTGAGACGCAGATCAACTCCAGTTTTTTCTAGCTGCACTTTAAAATAACGAATCGTTTCGTGAAATTCCTCTTTCCCCGGAATGACTTTAGCCAGGTTGAACTGTCCGCCTACTTCATGACTGGCCTCAAACAGCGTCACATCATGCCCGCGACTGGCTGCGACAGTAGCAGCCGACAAACCTGCGACACCCCCACCGATCACTGCAATACTTTTTGGTTTTTTGGTTTTGACATAGACCAGTTCGGTTTCATAAGCGGCACGCGGATTGACCAGACAGGTTGCGCGCTGGTTTTTAAAGGTATGATCCAGACAAGCCTGATTACAGGCAATACAGGTATTGATTTCATCCACACGATTGGTTGCAGTTTTATTGACCCAGAACGCATCGGCCAAAAGTGGACGTGCCATTTGCACCATATCTGCCTGCCCTGATGCCAGAATTGCTTCGGCAGTCTCTGGCATATTGATCCGGTTGGACGCAATTACCGGCACCGACACATGTTTTTTGACTTCAGCGGTATAATCGACAAAAGCGGCACGCGGTACAGAAGTCACAATAGTGGGGATACGTGCTTCATGCCAGCCAATCCCGGTATTAAGCAAAGTAATCCCCGCCTTTTCCAAAGCTTTAGCTACGGTAATCACTTCCTGCATGGTATTGCCATCATGTACCAAATCGAGAAGCGACAAACGGAAACAGATGATAAATTTTTCGCCAATTTCCTCGCGAATGGCTTTGACAATTTCTACGGCAAAACGCATCCGGTTTTCAATCGGGCCACCCCAACGGTCGCTACGCTGGTTGACATGACGACTTAAAAACTGATTCAGCAAATAGCCTTCCGAACCCATAATTTCTACGCCATCATAGCCAGCCTTTTTGGCAATACTGGCCGTGTTGACATAGTCATGAATGGTATTCAGGATCTGTTTATCTGACATTTCACGTGGTTTAAAAGGAGAAATTGGCGATTTGATTGGACTTGCCGACACCACAAAAGGCTGATAGCCATAACGTCCGGCATGCAGAATTTGCAAAAGAATTTTGGCGCCATGTTTATGCACTGCATGCGTCACCAGACGATGTGGCGCAATATCGCCCAAGATATTCATGGTGCCGCCCGCCGGCAACAACCAGCCTTGACGGTTTGGCGATATTCCACCCGTAATCAGCAGACCTACGCCACCCTTGGCACGTTCGCCAAAATACGCTGCAAGTTTAGGATAATTATAGAAGCGGTCTTCCAGACCAGTATGCATCGACCCCATTACCACCCGGTTTTTAATGGTGGTAAAACCTAAATGCAGTGGTTTTAAAATGTTGGCATAGCGCGTCGTGGTCATAACAAATCCCTGATTATATTTGGCTGAGCAAGTCATTCCCTTACTTTAACTGATTTTCAGCGGCTTTTTATGACCCGGAGTTCAGCATTTTCAGGCACAAATATCAATCTTCGAAACAGTTCTTTCTATACATGACGAATTAGTTCTGCCATTGTCGTGCGCTGGATTTCCATAAT
Source organism: Acinetobacter sp. RG5 (assembly GCF_031844265.1). Lineage (GTDB taxonomy): Bacteria > Pseudomonadota > Gammaproteobacteria > Pseudomonadales > Moraxellaceae > Acinetobacter. Next base: position 357,581 of record NZ_JAUZUV010000001.1, read on the forward strand.
GCAATCACGCCCAATACTGTACCAATTGGAAAACTCAGCAACATCAGAATAGCCATTATTCTGGATAAAGTACGTCCTGAACCATTGCCCTGCTTCACCTTTATACTGGCCTGGATATTAAAAAACATCAACAAGCCTAAAAGCAGCAGCACCACACCTAAACTCAGCATGGAAATACTGGATTGCTGATATTCAAGATATAAAAACAGCACTGTACTAAAACCAATCAGGCCGGCATAAATCCCATGCAACAGTGCCAGTGTTTCATTCTTGGTTTTAGGATTTAAATTAGGTAAAGGTGGGATATGAGTCGCCATGCTTTTATTCCTGTTTTATCTGGTTTTTAAATTATTCGGCTGAATATAACCAATTTTTTACTTTTTCAGCAGGATTCTGGTTAAAATCGTGCGATTTATGATTATTTAAGCCTATTGAATAGAGATTTTAAAACGAGTTTTTCTTTTCTAAAGCAAACCTAAATAAATTAATGATACAATTGATGCAATATGTATTTTTTCAGGCCACCAATTCTGGCGTGCCTATTTCATATCATTAGGATGAACAATGTCTGATAATGCAACTATCTTGCAGAATGTCCCAGTAGGTAAAAAAGTTGGTATTGCCTTCTCTGGTGGTCTAGATACTTCTGCTGCTCTTTTGTGGATGAAACAAAAAGGCGCTGAACCTTATGCTTACACAGCTAACTTGGGTCAGCCAGACGAAGACGATTACGATGCGATTCCAAAAAAAGCTGAAGCTTATGGCGCAGTAAAAGCACGTTTAATCGACTGCCGTTTACAGCTTGCATTAGAAGGTATTGCTGCAATTCAATGTGGCGCGTTCCATATTTCTACAGGTGGTATGCCTTATTTCAACACGACGCCATTGGGTCGTGCAGTAACTGGCACCATGCTGGTAACTGCCATGAAAGAAGATGATGTTAACATCTGGGGTGACGGTTCGACTTATAAAGGCAACGACATTGAACGTTTCTACCGTTATGGTTTATTGACCAATCCTGCGCTTAAAATCTACAAGCCTTGGTTAGACCAAACTTTCATTGACGAGCTGGGCGGACGTGCAGAAATGTCACAGTTCCTGATCGACAATGGTTTTGACTATAAAATGTCAAAAGAAAAAGCTTATTCAACTGACTCAAACATGCTGGGTGCGACGCATGAAGCTAAAGATCTTGAATACCTGAATGCAGGCATCAAAATCGTTGAGCCAATCATGGGCGTTGCGTTCTGGAAAGATGACGTAGAAGTAAAAGCTGAAGAAGTATCGATTACTTTTGAAGAAGGCTTCCCGGTTGCTATCAACGGTCAACGCATTGAAGATCCAGTTGAATTTATTCTTGAAGCGAACCGCATCGGTGGCCGTCACGGTCTAGGTATGTCGGATCAAATCGAAAACCGTATCATCGAAGCGAAATCTCGCGGTATCTATGAAGCTCCGGGTATGGCGCTGCTTCACATCGCTTATGAGCGTCTGGTAACGGGTATTCATAACGAAGATACGATTGAACAATACCGTATTAACGGTCTACGTTTAGGTCGTTTGCTTTACCAAGGTCGCTGGTTCGATTCTCAAGCGCTTATGCTGCGTGAAACTGCACAGCGTTGGGTTGCTAAAGCAGTTACCGGTACTGTAACGATCGAATTGCGTCGTGGTAATGACTACACCATTATGAATACTGAATCTCCGAACCTCACTTATGAAGCTGAGCGTTTGACTATGGAGAAAGGTGATTCTATGTTCTCGCCGATGGATCGTATCGGACAGTTGACCATGCGTAACCTGGATATCACGGATACTCGTGCAAAACTGGGTATCTACACAGAGACAGGTTTGCTTGCAGTTGGTTCAGCGTCTGCCGTGCCACAATTGAAAGACAAAAACTAAGTTTGGTTTTCAGTCAAAAAAACCGCTCTTGATGAGCGGTTTTTTATTGCTAATTCTTATTGATCTTCAAAGCACTGAACCTTTGGCAGTATCTGAATTGACGGAACGCAGTGATTGATAATAAATCTGATTTCGTCCCAGCTGCTTAGCACGATAGAGCGCCTGATCCGCAATCCCCAATAAGGCGTCTTTATCAATATCATCTTCACCACGATAAACGGTAATGCCTAAACTGATGGTGATATGTTTCGCAACCAAGGATTTTTCATGTGGAATTTCCAGACGATCAATCGCCTTAAAAATATTTGAAGCCACCGCATAAGCACCATGTGCATCCGTTTCTGGCAAGAGCACCACAAACTCCTCCCCGCCATAACGCGCGACAAAGTCCATATGTCGGATCGCATTCTTGATGGTTTTGGCAATAGTCGAAATGACATCATCACCTTTCTGATGCCCATAAAAATCGTTGTAATTTTTAAAGAAATCTACATCGATAAACAGAATTGCCAATGCCGTTTCTTCACGATGTGCACGTTCGAAATGGACTTGCAGCGTCTCATCAAAAGTCCGTCGATTGGAAATCTTGGTCAGCTCATCGTACTGACTCAAATGTAATAATTCGTTGGTATGGATACGCTGGATCTGCTCACTGATTCTGGCGCGAATGCTATAGAGAAATATCACACGCTCACGGGCAAAAATCATATGGCTAATCACATAACCCAGCAAGCAACTTCCAATTAAAATCCGGCCAAAAACCATAGGATTAAATTCAACTGACAGACCGAACAATACAATAATGGTGGTTGCGGCGGCGAGCAGTCCGGTGACCAGCATCTGAATCGGCTTAATACCGGTCAGAACATAACCCAGGATATATACGATCGTGACTATCGCCATGGATTGATGCTGCAAGGCATCAGTTTTAATCGACATGGTGATACATGAAATTGACACCTGTACCCAGAATACCAACAGCATCGAAGCCTGAGGAAAAAAGCGCTTGATCTTGGGTAAGCACGAGAACATATAAAAGATAATTAGCGACACGCCGCCATTGAGCAAGCCCAACATACACAGGACAAAATCATGTACGAAATATTCTTTGCTGATGCTCCAGTAATCTGTGGGAATCATCACCACCAAAAAAAGGAAATAGGCTAGTACTCCAGCCCACACATATTTTTCGACATGTTTGCGGGCGCGTTCCAGATTTTTGGTCCAGAATTCTTGTTCCAGATTTTGAGGGAAGACCGGGCCTACACGCTGGCTTTGCCGTGTAATCAGTTGTTCTATGTCTTCTTTATCATCTTGCAATTTCGCTAGATTGTACTTGTATTCCATTGCCAAGTATTTATGTAATTTTTTTATTAATTTTAAAATAACATACTTTTTAAAATTAATTTATACATATCCCTTATTTTGTAGCGCTTTCTCGTTACCATTTTTACTATAGATGGATTATCATTTGTTTTATTTGTTCGACTGAATTTGCCTTGAATACGATTACGATTCTCCAGCCAGATGATTGGCACGTTCACCTGCGTGATGGTTTAGCACTTCAACGTACCGTTCCCGATTTAGCCAAGCAGTTTTCTCGCGCCATTTGCATGCCAAATCTGGTGCCACCCGTTAAAACTGTCGAAGAAGCCAATGCCTACCGTGAACGTATCATGGCACATGTGCCTGAAGGGGTAAATTTCGACCCGCGTATGGTGCTGTATTTCACTGACAACACCCCGGCAAGCGAAGTTAAAAAGATCAAAGAATCTGCGCATGTCAATGCCATCAAGCTCTATCCTGCGGGTGCGACCACCAACTCCGATAGTGGTGTGAGCGATATGAGCAAAGTCTACGGCGTAATTGAACAGCTTGAAGAACACCAAGTGCCTTTATTGCTACATGGTGAAGTGACGCATAATCATGTCGATATTTTTGACCGTGAAAAGCGTTTCCTGGATGAAGTGCTGGCTCCCTTACTCAGACAATTTCCCAAGCTGAAACTGGTGCTCGAACACATCACCACCAGCGAAGCAGCAAACTTTGTACTTGAGCAAGACCGTAATGTCGCTGCAACCATTACGCCGCAACATTTATTGTTTAACCGGAATGACATGCTGGTTGGTGGGATCAAGCCGCATTTCTACTGCTTGCCGATTTTAAAACGTCAAACGCATCAGCAAACTTTGCTGGAAGTCGCAACCAGCGGTAATCCTAAATTCTTCTTGGGAACAGATAGCGCGCCGCATTCAAAAAATGCAAAAGAAAATGCGTGTGGCTGTGCAGGATGTTATAGTGCGCCGACTGCCATTGAGCTGTATGCTCAGGCATTTGATCAGGTGGGTAAAATTGAACGCCTGGAAGGTTTTGCCAGCCATTTTGGTGCAGACTTCTATGGCCTGCCACGTAATACCAGCACAATTACCCTGGTTAAAGAAGATCAAGTAATCCCTGAAAGTTTAGACTATCTGGATGGTGAACAGATTATCCCACTGTATGCTGGTAAAACCATTCAATGGAGAAAAGTGTGACAAATGAAACGCTCCCAATCATTGGTCAACGTTTTCGTGGATTCTTACCTGTAGTTGTCGATGTCGAGACTGCAGGTTTTAATGCGCAGACTGATGCATTGCTGGAAATTGCGGCCATTCCGATTGTTTATAATGAGGAGGGTCAATTTGTGCCGGGTCAAGCTTACCATGCACATATCAATCCTTTCGAAGGGGCAAACCTCGACCGACGTTCGCTGGAGTTTATTGGGATCGATCCTTCTAATCCAATGCGAATCGCCATGGCCGAAGATGAGAAAACTGCACTCAAGCGCATTTTTAAATCGGTGAATGAAGTGCGTCGCCAGCAAAATTGTACCCATGCAGTTTTAGTCGGACACAATGCACATTTCGATTTAGGTTTTCTTCAGGCCGCGATTGCCCGTACCGGGACCAAAAACCAGAACCCGTTTCATAGTTTTTCTGTCTTCGATACAGTGACTTTAAGTGCGGTGATGTTTGGTCAGACTGTACTGGCGAAGTCCTGTATCCAAGCTGGAATCGAGTTTGATGGTAAAGAAGCCCATTCTGCATTATATGATACGCAGAAGACCGCTGAACTGTTTTGCTATATTTTAAACAAACTCGCACCTCACCTGCTTGACACTCTGGTGGCGGATCAATAAGATACCGCCATCTTCTAAACGTCCCTATCGTCTAGAGGCCTAGGACATCGCCCTTTCACGGCGGTAACCGGGGTTCGAATCCCCGTAGGGACGCCATCTATTTTTTCTCTTCTTTATATTTCTTTGATCAGCATCTTAAATTGCTCAAGCCTTACACTTTCATCAATTAATTAATAAAAATAATTCTCATTACTATAGATTGCTTGCCTCAAGTTAATGATAATCACTTACATTATCTTTCGCAGATTTAACCCTTCTCATGCGTTTTGCTTATTCCCCACTTTCTATTGCGGTTCTAACAGCTTTATCAACATCTAGTTTTGCAGAAGAATCAAATTATCAAGAGCCTGTCCTCAATGAAGCAACGGTTAAGTTCAACACGATTATTATCGAAGCTCAGCAAGCAAATGAAGTTGGAAAAACAGTTTATTCAAAAGAAGATTTAGAAAGGACGCCAAATAGCTCAAAGAACATTACCGATTTTTTAAAATTAAATCCAAATGTTCAATTTAGTCAGTCACAACTTGCAGCAGGTTCTCAAGGTGAAATTAAACCTGCCGAAATCTCTATTAATGGCGCACAAACCTTCCAAAACAATTTTATTGTGAATGGTGTTTCCAACAACCTACTTATTAATCCAGCAAATTCAAACACAAATACATTTCAAGATATCGGAACTGGCGCACAAGCTATGGCAGTGAACACTAACCTACTTTGTGAGCTTGAAGTATTAGATAGCAACGTGTCTGCCGCTTATGGTCAATTCACAGGTGGTGTTGTAAATGCTAAAACATGTGCACCGCAAACAGAGATAGGGAAAATTCACAGTTCTATCAATTACGATTACACTGAAAGCGATTGGGCTCGCTACAACTCAATTTCACCTTTAGAAGAAAGTAAATTTGAAGAGCCCACAGATGAATACCAAAAGGAATATACCAAACAAGGTCTAAGCACCAATATTTATGGGAAGCTCTCGAATGATTGGGGCTTTAATGCTTATGCCTCTCAACGAGAGTCTATCATCCCAGTCAAAAGTGGCTTTGAAACACCTAAAACAATTGATCAAGAACGACATATCTCAAATCTTGGTGCAACATTATTTTATACACCAAACGCCTCAACCAAAGCGAAGTTTGGTTTGGATTATGGATTGCTGGACAGTTTGAGCTATGTGGACAGCAATCGTGATTCGGGAAGTACCACTGAAACCGAAACACTTACATTATTCTCTGAACTCGAACACCAATTCAATCTAGGTACTCTCGTACATAAACTTAATTTCCAAAACTCAGCGACACAACGTATTGCTGACAATAACTACAGTATGCATTGGTACTATGCCGAAGGAAGTAAAGATTGGAATAATACCGATGTTGTTCGAGAAGGCGCCATCATGGGAGAAATCAAACAACTCCAAGACGTTCTCTCTTACGACCTACAAGCCAATATAGACCCATTTAAAGTTGGTCAATCCCGACACAACATGACTCTAGGTGCAGGTTACAGCCATGCTCATGTTGCGTGGAAACGAGTCGAGGATGTTTTACTCGCGACAAAGACCCATTTAAAAGAACTTGGCAAAGATACTACCTGCCTTCAAAGTGACCCATATTGTGATGAGAAACTAACAATAAATGGTTGGAATGGACAATATATCGCTGGTGGCACTCTGTACAAAGCTGGTGATATTCAAGCCCAGCAAGATCGCCTAAATATATTTATTGAAGACAATATTCAATGGAATGATCAAATTTCAACACGCCTTGGTGTTCGTGCTGATTATGACTCTTTGAGTAGTAATATCAATATTTCCCCTCGCAGTCGTCTCTCTTACAAACCCTTTAGTAATGATCAATTGCATTTATCCGCTGGGTGGAATCGCTACTATGGTCAGCAAACGTTAGGTACAGAACTGAATGAAATTCAAAATGATTTGCTCTACAAACTGTCACGTGAAAACCCACATGCGACTTGGGTAGAAACACAAACTGCACTATCCAGCGGTGCGCGTAGTTCAGCGCTCAATCCCCCTTTCAGTGACGAGACTGTTTTAGGCCTGAATACACAAATCCAGAATTGGGATCTAGGGCTAAAATGGGTCAATCGTAAATATCAGGATGAAATATCAAAAACTAAAGTTACTCCTTTAGATGGATCAAAATTCTTCTACGAATATAATAATGAGGGAAGTGGCAAAGCTGACATCTACACCTTAACACTTAGAAATCGTCAACCGATCGCTCTGGGGGATAGCCAACATTTATTTGCCTTGGGATTTGACTACAGTGAAGTCTTCCGCAGTTATGTAGATTACACTTCAGCCTATGATCAAGCCACTCAAGATGAATGGGTCTCTTATGATGGTCAAATTATTCGTTGGTCAGACCGCCCTGCCCCAAACTTTAACCAACCATGGACCGCACGAGTAAACTGGGATATTGCATTCGATACACTGCCTGTACGTATTTCAAACTTCTTTAGCTATAAAGACAGTTACGATGATATGGTTGCTGTCTCCGATAAAAATGACAAAGTCGAGTATGAAGGTGAACTGCTTGACACCTATTTAGTCTCTGAAATTAAACCAAAATTTACATGGGATATACGCACCACCTATGATTGGGAAATTTCAAAAGATTTAAGGGCAATTTTTGGTTTAATCATTAACAACGTCACCAACCGCGTGAATACCTATACAACAGGCTCGACCTCAAATGATAGACCATGTGTAATGACTGAAATCGGCCGCCAATTTATTGCAGATGTTACTTTTAAATTCTAGAGCCTGAATAGGTACATGCTGCTGCTCTTTTTAATTTGCTTAGGCTATAATTAATGCGATTTCATATTTTGCCTTTGTATCATGTTAAAAAAGATCTTACTGGTTTTACTGATTTTAGCCCCGTCCGCGCTATATCTCTATATCGTCAACCGTGATGATGACAACACTGCGGAGACTGAGACAGTGTCAACCCCAGCTGAAAACTCTCAGCCTGAGCAATATCAAACTCCAGATCACTAAGTTTTAGTGATCTTTTCAAATATTTATTTTTTATAGTCTTGAAATCTGTTCAGAAAATAACATTTTAATAAAATAAAGTTTTTGTTTTGCCTAATGTTTAAACTGTTAAATGAATTTTAGCAAAAACCCTTTTGACAAAACCCGGCTTAGTCCTTAATATACGCATCACCTCGCAACGTCCCTATCGTCTAGAGGCCTAGGACATCGCCCTTTCACGGCGGTAACCGGGGTTCGAATCCCCGTAGGGACGCCATCTATTGATCTCATACGATCAGACCTTATTCGAAATTACCATTATTCGATTGCAGATTTGTAGTTTTTCACTACAATAGCTCGCTTCATTCCTTTGAAGTATTTCTTATTTCCTATGCACTCATCTCCGAATGATGCTACGCATCAGGGCAATTCTGCGCCTTTAAAACGCGCTATGAGTACTCGACATCTGGTCATGATTTCGCTTGGTGGCGCAATCGGAACAGGCCTATTCTTAGGGTCGGGTGAAGTCATTGCACAAACGGGGCCTGTAGGTGCCATTCTCGCTTATCTCCTGGGCGGTATTATCGCGTACATGGTGATGCTATGTTTGGGCGAACTTGCCGTTCATATGCCAGAATCTGGTTCATTTGGCGCTTATGCCAAACGTTATATTGGACCAGGCACAGGCTATACCATCACCTGGTTATACTGGCTGACATGGTCGGTCACTCTCGGAACTGAATTTACTGCAGCGGCCTTGCTGATGCAGGAATGGTTCCCGGACATTTCCATGTGGTTATGGACCATTATCTTTGGTGTATTCGTATTTAGTCTAAATATGATTTCTACCCGCTGGTTTGCCGAATCCGAATTCTGGCTGGCACTGGTAAAAGTGGTCACGGTTGTTGCTTTTATTCTTTTAGGTCTATTGGCCATCTTTGGTGTTCTGGGCTATCAAGGCTATGAAGCTGCACCTTTATTTACCAATCTGACTGCACAAGGCTGGTTCCCTGAAGGTCTATTCCCGATTTTTGCTACGATGCTGATCGTGAACTTTGCCTTCTCTGGTACCGAGCTGATTGGTGTGGCTGCCGGTGAAACTGAAGATCCTGCGAAAAATGTCCCTAAAGCGATTAATACGGCAATTTTCCGCTTATTAATTTTCTTTGTAGGTACCATTATCGTGGTAACAGCCTTACTTCCGCATCAGGAAGCGGGCTTAGCCGCTGAAGGCGTGAGTAGCAGTCCGTTCGTAACCGTATTCCAGCACATTGGTATTCCATATGCCGAAGACATCATCCGCTTTGTCATTATCACTGCGTTGTTGTCTGCTGCCAACTCGGGTCTATTTGCTGCTTCACGTATGATGTGGTCATTGTCATACAGCAAACAGTTGCCTGCCGTATTCTCAAGACTAAATGCTCGCGGTGTACCGTATATTGCAGTCATGGTGACCATGCTGGGTGCATTACCAGGTTTATTGTCTGAACAGTTTGCGCCAGAGACGATCTTTACCAACTTGCTGGGCGTTGCGGCGTTTACCATGGTGGTGGTCTGGATGAGTATCTGCTTAAGCCAGTTCAACTTCCGTCGTCAGTGGTATAAACAGGGTCATACGGCCAAAGAACTGGGCTTTGCTGCACCATTGTTCCCGATTGTGCCAATCCTGGGCTTTGTGTTCTGTTTTATTACCTGTATCAGTATGGTCTTTGATCCATCAATGCGTATCAGCTTCGTAGGCTGTCTGTTATTTATTGCAGCGTGTTATGTAAGTTATTATGCCTTTTATCACAACAAGTCTTAATCATCAGTTTTAAAAGAGCGGCTCCGGCCGCTCTTTTTTTATCTATACTATAACCATAGTGGGCAGCCTTAAGGGTGCGTCGATGAAAATTGTGTTTATTCACGGCATGAACAAGCAACAGTATACGGCTACTTCATTACGTCAACATTGGCTGCATCTCTTCAAAACAGGCCTTCGGAAAAACCCACAACAGCAAGCCCGGTTTACTTATTTAAAACGGCATATCCGTATCCCTTTTTATGGCGATTTACTTTCTCGGCATCATTTTCATAACGTCTTGAATGCCACCACCCTGATGCCGCAACAGTGGCCGCATTTCCCTTTTTTACATCCCGCACAGCTGCAACCGGCATCGCCACCAGACCAGTGTACCTATCAAATTTGTGACGTCCCGCAGTCGAATATTGATGATGTCCTGAATTTCAATCAAAAACTGAAATTCATTACAGCATTAAGCAAAGATATTGCCTTGCGGGATTTTGCGGTACTCATCAATTATTTTCCCAGCTTACATGCCAGCTTTTTGCATAAGTTTTGCTGGAAACTTATCTTTATTTGGCCAATCCGGATTTTATGCAGGAAGTTCACCGCCGCATTCATGATCAACTCTATAGCAGCAGGCCACAGATTCTGGTGGCACATTCGCTTGGCAGCGTGATTGCCTATAATTATTTGATTCAGCATCCAGACGTCATTAAAGCGCTACTGGAATTGCTATAAGACTCACGTCAAACTCTAAATTCAACTTTTACCGTTCCATTCATATTCTTCTTCTATTCAGTAAAATCTTTCATCCAGACCTACCAATTTACTGCTTTTTCTGCCTTTTTTATAAATATACGGATGTCTGTTAATGATTGTTTTATCAAAGATAATTTACACATTAACGCCACAAAAAGTGCAGCTTGGCTTGCCGCAATTTTCTCTATACTGTGAATATATAGATCGACCTCCGTGAGGTATCGATGAAAGTTATTTTTATTCATGGAATGAACCAGCAACATCACAGTGCTGCATCGATTCGCCAGCGCTGGCTGCATATACTTCAAAAAGGCATTCGCAAACACCGTCATGATGCCAGATTCAGTTATTTACGACGTCACATTCACATTCCATTTTATGGAGACTTGCTTTCACACTATAACGTTCGCAACATCCTGAATGCTGGAACCTTGATGCCCCAGCAATGGCCCAGCTTTCGTTTCCGTCAACCTGTCCATCCTCAGCTTCCTGCACCCGTTCCACGTCCTGGCTGGCGCAAGCCCGTGATTTCAGATCTTCCTCAGCTTCATCTGAATGAGCCGATGGATTTCAAACAGAAATTCAAATTTATTACTACGCTAAGCAAAAATGTTGCACTGCGAGACTTTGTATTATTGCTGAATTATTTTCCCAGTCTGCATCGGAGCCTGCTTCAGAAATTTCTGATTGAAACCTATCTGTATCTCGACAATCCTGCTTTCATGAAGGAAGTTCATGAGCGGATTGCCCGGCAATTGAATGGTCGCAAACCTTGTATTGTGATTGCTCATTCTCTGGGCAGTGTGATTGCCTATAATTATCTTATTCAGCATCCTGAACTGAACGTACAGCGTTTTATTACTTTAGGATCGCCATTAGCCTTTCAGGTGATCCAGTCACATTTACCGCAACCCATTGTACGACCTGCAGCAATTACAGGCGACTGGATAAATTTTTATTCAACTGATGATTTTCTTACCGCCTTTCCTCTTACACAACCGCCATTTCAGTTTCAACCCGCAATTATTAACCACGGCATTCGTACCCATATTCACCGCCCGCATGATATTACCGGCTATTTACTCCATCCGCAGGTAGTAGAAGCAATTCTGGAATTGCTTAAAAATCCAGCTTAAACCATGTAATTTTCCAGTATTTTCTCTAGATTGTTTTAAATTTATGCACTCAACCCAGAAAATCATTTTTTTTATGGAAATGCGTTTGACACCCCCCTGTTTTCACCCTATTATACGCCCACCTCTGAAACGTCCCTATCGTCTAGAGGCCTAGGACATCGCCCTTTCACGGCGGTAACCGGGGTTCGAATCCCCGTAGGGACGCCAATTTTCAGAAGTACATTTTATTAAGTCCCTATCGTCTAGAGGCCTAGGACATCGCCCTTTCACGGCGGTAACCGGGGTTCGAATCCCCGTAGGGACGCCATTACTTCAAGCTAAAAGTAGCGGTTTTAAAATTTATCTTCTGTACTGTCCCTATCGTCTAGAGGCCTAGGACATCGCCCTTTCACGGCGGTAACCGGGGTTCGAATCCCCGTAGGGACGCCATATTCGAGATGGCAACATCTCAACAAAAAGCCCGAGCATTGCGACTCGGGCTTTTTTTTATCTTGCAAATTTTATTTCTGAAAACTTTAAACCTTGTTTTTATCATTCGTTCAAATCTAGCTCTCTTTCTGGGGGCTGCCATCCCATTCTTAATTTTACAATTTGTATTGTTTTAACATTTCTATGCATAGAAATATCCGTTCATTTTCATTTAAAGCAATACACCAATAAATTAGAACAAAAATTCAACACCCTGCTTTTAGAGGGCACGTTAAGGTAAATCAAGAGAAATCTGCAAGGATCAGATTATGTTCGTCAGCACAGAGCTAAGTTTACCTTTATCGCCAAATAAAAATCATAATTATCAAATTAAAAGCTTTAAGGATTGGGTCGACTTTTTTCAAGATACTGAAATTTCGACATATACCAAAACTGAAAAAGCTGAATCTTATTTGAGCGATCTGATTAAAAATTTAAATATTGATACTCTCGGATGGTTAGATCAGCCCCCACAGGTTGAACAGCATCTTTTAGAACAACATCATCAAATCTGTGCCACTTTCCAGGCCTATGTCAATCGCCGTAAACAGCAGCAGCCTCGGGAATATTTTCCAACGGTTTCTCATGCTTTCGAATTCCTGGCGAAAGTTGCACCGGTCAAACTGGTCGATGGTGCCTGGTTATATTCGACCGTGCCAAACTGTAATCAGCCCGAGCTAAAAGATTTGATTTACATCTATCTCGAAGAGCTTGGTTTAGGGCATCCGCGTGCCAATCATGTCACCATGTATCAGGACCTGTTGAGTCATTATGAGCTGAACAGTTACGCCGAGCATTTGGATGACAGTTACTACGAACAGGCTGTCGTACAGCTAGCACTAGCTTATGCCCCAGCCAAATATTTACCTTTGGTCATTGGCTTTAATCTCGGCTATGAACAGTTACCGCTACATCTGTTAATCACCAATTATGAACTGGCTGAACTGGGTATCGATCCGCATTATTTCAATGTGCACATTACTATTGATAATGTTCACAATGGTCATGCGCAGAAATCCCTGCAAGCGTTTATCCAGCATTTTAATCAAGCTGAAGATCCACAAATTTATCTTGAACTGATTAAAAAAGGCTATGTTCTGAATGACATCGGCAAAAGTTCCTCCCAGATCATTAAGGAACTGGATATTGGGCAGATGGCTTTAAAAGTTTTCCAGAATAAAGCGCTGATTGGTCAATATATTCATAATCAGAAATGCCAGTTTAGTGGCAAGACCATCAATGACTGGTTATCCGATCCTGCCCAGATTGCCGAGTTTTTGCAGGTCATGATTGACAAAGGCTGGATCGTAAAAGATGCACCAGTGGAGCAAAGCCGTTTCTGGAAAATGATAGATCATCCGGAGGGTAAAATGTTTGGGGTCTTTAATGCGACCGAAAAACAGATTATTAAAGACTGGATTCAGGGCGCAGGCTTGGCAACTCGCCTGTCCTCACGTAGTGCAACCCCATCACAGGCAAAAATTGAACCTGCAATGAGCCGTATGGACCAGCAGCGCTTGAATCAGTTAAAAAGTCGCTTCATGCGCTGTGAAGGTGCGGAACAGAAAATTGATTTACTGATTCCTTATACTGCACCGCATATGCATCATACTGAAATTGGTTTATGGGCGACTCGTCAGTTAAGCCAGTTATTATTTCCTTTTCAGACCCAGGCGATGCATTATTCCTAAAGCACCCCTAAGTGCCAGAAATTAAAAAACCGGACATTTGCAGTGTCCGGTTTTTTAATAAAGATTAAGCCGATTTTCGCGAGTTTAATTGTCCCTTGATCACCGCTTTGACATTGCCTTTCAGATACTGCAAAAAGACTTTTAGTGGTGACAGTTTCGGATTAGGCTGCTTGCCTTTGGCAATTTCCTTAAACTGCGCGGCATACCAGATGATTTCCATAATCGCCATCTTGTCGACCATTGGAATACCGGTTTTAATTTTCTCAACCGCATAACGTACATCATGCCCTGCAACCAGACGATTGCCCAAGTCAGGTTCTACCGCAAAGGGACGTGCAATCCCGACAAAATCACAAGCACCACTGTCAAGCGCGGCATTCATGCCTTCAACAGTTCGGAATCCACCAGTGACCATGATATGGCACTTCACTTCCTGACGGATTTTTTCGGCAAAATCGAGGAAATAGGCTTCACGAGCAATGGTCGAGGCCTTGCGCTTGTCTGCTTTCACGCCGGCCATCGCAGGTGCTTCATAGCTACCACCTGACACTTCAATGATATCAATGCCTGCCGCGTCCATCGCTTTAAAGACATAGATGACATCTTCTTCGCTAATACCGCCGCGCTGGAAATCAGCTGAATTCAGCTTAACCGAAATAATAAAATTTTCCGAAGTCGCAGCACGAACAGCCTGATAGGTTTGCAGCAAGAAACGGGTACGATTCTCAATACTACCACCCCATTGATCCTGACGCTTATTGGTCAGCGGTGACAGAAACTGGCTAATCAGATAACCATGTGCCCCATGCAACTGCACCCCCTCAAATCCTGCTTTTTCACAGATGGCAGCCGAAGTGGCAAAGCGCTGAATAATATCCAGGATTTCATCTTCGCGCAGTTCCCGTGGGGTTCCAAAGCTCATGGCCAAAGCCGGACTAAAGGATACTGCCGAAGGTGCAACCGTTTCTTTATTCAGACCTTTAGGACACTGGCGGCCCGGATGCGACAACTGGACCAATTGTACCATGCCATGCTGTTTGCCTACGTCGGCCCAGACTTTAAGCTGCGCCAGATCGCGTTCTGTTTCTACCACTACGACGCCCGGTTCATTCTTGGCACGATAATCCACCATGACATTACCCGTAATAGCACAACCCAAGCCACCTTCGGCCCATGCTTCATACAACTTGAAATGCGCCTGATTGGGTTGGCCGGCATCATTGGCCAGTGCTTCACTCATGGCACCTTTGATGATGCGATTTTTGAAAGTGGTATTGCGAATTTGAATGGAATCGGCCAATTGAGTCATGATCTGTCCTGATACGTTACTTTTATTTTGTACTCGTTTATAACGTAAGCCAGAACAATTGACAATCAGTCTTGTCAAATTTACACAATTTTATCTGCTTATTTTTTCATGGTTAAAGATTTTTGTGATTTAGTTTCTTGGATCAAAAGCATCCCGTACCGCTTCTCCCATATAGATCAGCAAACTCAGTACAATGGCCAAACTAAAGAATCCCGACAATGCCAGCCACGGTGCATTTAAGTTGTTTTTGGCCTGAAGCAAGAGTTCCCCGAGGGATGCCGACTCGGGTGGCAAACCATACCCTAAAAAATCCAGCGCTGTCAGTGCAGTAATATTGGCAGTTAGCATAAAAGGTAACTGTGACAGGCTAGAACCTATCACATTGGGGAGAATATGTTTGAACATGATCCGTCCATCCCCGGCCCCAATACTTCTTGCTGCCCAGACGTATTCCAGATTTCTGGCGCGCAAAAACTCAGCGCGCACCATACTCACCAGTGTGGTCCAGCCAAATAACAGCATGATCAGAAATAGCCAGTAAATACTCGGGGTAAACAGACTGACCAGTACCATCACCATAAACAGCATCGGTAAACCGCTCCAGACTTCGAGTATGCGTTGCCCGATCAGGTCAATCCATCCACCATAATAACCCTGAATTGCCCCTGCTAAAATTCCCAGCACCGCAGACAATAAAGTCAGAGCAAAACCAAACAGTAATGAAATCCTTAAACCATATAGAATCCGTGCCAGAACATCACGGCCCTGATCATCTGTTCCCAGCCAGTTTTGCGCACTCGGGGGCGATGGCACCGGTTCAGCCAGTTCAAAATTTGGCGTTTGATAGGAAAACGGAATGATGGGCCAGATCGCCCAGCCTTTTTCTGCAATCAGTTGCTGTACGGCAGGATCTTTATATTCTGCTTCTGTCTCAAATACCCCACCAAAAGTGGTTTCCGGATAGGATTTCAGGATGGGCAGATAAAAAGCATGATCATATTTCACCAGCAAGGGTTTATCGTTAGCAATCAGTTCTGCACCCAAGGAAATGATGAAAATAGCACTGAAAATAATGAAGCAGCTAAAGCCCAGCTTATGCTGCTTAAAACGTTGCCAGCGTACTTGCATCAAGGAAGACATTATTGTGATCCTCGACGTGAACTGAAATGAATTCTTGGATCAATCAGTTGATAGAGCAAATCGCTGAGTAAACGCAGTATCAGACCGAGCAAGGTGAAAATAAACAAAGTACCAAAAATCACCGGATAGTCACGCTGGATAATCGCCTCAAAACCTAAGACGCCTAACCCATCCTGATTAAAGATAATCTCGATGAACAGGTTGCCCACGAAAAACACCCCGATCAGAACTTCGGGCAAACCTGCGATAAGCACTAAAATGGCATTCCGGAATACATGCCGATACAGCACTGCATGTTCAGTTAAACCTTTGGCCCGCGCAGCCAGGACATATTGTTTGCTCAGCTCTTCCACAAAAGAAAATTTGACCAGATAGGTCAAACTGGCAAATCCGCCAAGCACCATGGCCAACAGCGGCAAGGCCATATGCCAGAAATAATCCTGAATTTTCGCAAAGAATGAGAGTTCAGCAAAATTTTCAGAGCGAATTCCCTGCAAGGGAAACCAGTGCAGATAAGACCCACCAGCAAAAAATATGATGAGTAAAATGGCAAAAATAAAGGCTGGAATGGCATAGCCTACTGCCAACACTAGAGAGGTAGTCTGATCAAACAGACTGCCATGTTTTCGGGCTTTTCTAATCCCTAAAGGAATGGAGACCAGATAAATCAGCAAGGTACTCCACAGGCCTAAAGAAAGCGATACTGGCAATTTTTCCCAGATGAGTTCAGTCACAGGTTTGTCTTTGAAAAAACTCTGCCCCAGATCAAACTGCGCATAACGCGTTAGCATTTCCCAAAATCGAATATGCAGCGGCTGGTCAAAGCCGTACTGGATATTAATCTGCTCAAGCATCTCCGGTGTGAGGCCTTGCTTTCCCTGATACTGCAATCCGGTATGCGCCAAACCATTGACCTGTTGCGCCTGATAAATCGCCTGCTCCACCGGACCACCGGGTGCCAGCTGGATCACCATGAAATTGATCAGCAAAATGATCAGCAAGGTTGGAATCATCAGCAACAGACGTTTGAGAATATAAGTGCTCATGGCACTCCCTGATAGGCTTGGAGCTTAATGCTGCTTGAAATAATCAGCCACATGTCTGGCCTTTTCTGCATCGACCCACCAGTAATCAATCCCGGCGGAGAGTTTAGGTTTTCGTTGCGGCTGCTGATACATATTCCAGTAAGCATACCAGTATTCACCCGTACCATAAGTCAGAATATGATAATAGCCTGCACGCAGTAAACGGTCTAATGCTCGGGTACTATTCACCAGCTGTTCACGGTTTTGAGCCTGAGTCACCTGCTGAATGACTCCATCAATGGCCGGATTTCGAATGCCGGCATAATTATAATTACCTGACTGCGCTGCGGCCTGACTGCCCCAGAACTGTTTCTGCTCCTGCCCCGGTGTCAGGGATTGCGGCATGGTATCAACAATCATATCAAACTGATAATTCCGCAGCCGTTCATAATATTGCGCGGTTTCTACCATACGAATGCTGGCCTGAATGCCCAAGCGTTTTAAATGACGCAGATATGGCATCAGATCACGCTGTTGCTCCGCCTGATGCAACAGGAACTCAATTTGTACCGGTTGACCCGAAGCATTAATCAACTTCCCCTGTTGATAACGATAGCCTGCCTTTAATAGCAATTGACGGGCTTTTAACAGATTGTTCCGGTTAAAACCGGAGGCATCTGACTGAGGATATTTCCAGTCCTGCAATACAGCCTGACGTTGAACCGGATCAAGCTGCTTTAAATGGGGTTTTAAAATATGCAGTTCTTGAACACTTTGCCGTCCATGAGATGCCAGCTCGCTATTGGAAAAAAAGCTGTTCAGGCGCTGATATTCACCATAGAACATGGCTTTATTCAGCCATTCAAAGTCATAGGCAAAACTCAAGGCTTGGCGGAAACGGATATCGGCAAAAGGCTGACGGCGGGTATTGAATATCAGACTCTGGGTCGGAATCGGGTTGTGATGCTGAAAGCGGTAACGCTGCACCTGTCCTTGCCGAACGGCGGGAAACTGGTAGTCTTTCACCCAACGGTTGACCTGTTTTTCCTCATGCAAGGTAAATTGGCCCGACTTGAAAGCTTCGAACTTGATTTCAGGGCTACGATAATAACGATACTTGATCCGGTCAAAATTATAACGCCCGCGGTTGACCATCAAGTCTTTACCCCAATATCGGGGGTTGCGTTTGTAGCTAATACTACGTCCAGCATCTATGTGTTCAATGACATAGGGCCCTGAACCCAGCATCGGTTTCAGCGTCAATTCTTTAAAATTACGCTTTTGCCATTCCTGTTTAGAATAAATGGGCATCTGTGCGACAATCATCGCCATTTCCGGATTATGTCCGGATTTAAAATGCATTTTGACCTGTAAAGGTGACAGGACTTCCAGCCGGTTTAAATCAGCTAGATACATTTGCAGGCCAAAATTGGACTGGGTCTGAAACAACTCAAAACTGTATTTGACATCTTGTGCAGTCACCGGCTGGCCATTGCTAAACCGTGCTTTGGGATTTAAATGAAAAATAATAAAGGCAGTTTTCTTGGGGTCAAAACTGACTTTTTCCGCCAGCAAAGGATAGTACACACCGGGCTCATCCAGTGACTTGGACAGCAAACTGTCAAAAATATAGTTGCCCCCCTCAGTGACATTGCCCTTGCCATTCATGCTGTTCAAATTATCGAAACTGCCATCAGCTGCCAGAATCAGCGTACCGCCTTTCGGTGCTTGCGGATTGGCATAAGGCAGGGATTTGGCCTGGGCATATTTCGGCTGGCTATGTAGTGCAATATATGAGGTGGTGATCAGGGCTGCCCAACTGCTACTTACGAGCAGCGGGGCTAGCCAGATCAACCTGAAAGTTTTAAATAAATGCGCGAATCTCATGATCCATTCATTAATTCGGCACTTTAATCACATCACCAATACGCAATTGTGTATTTGGTTTGAGATCATTCATTTCCGCCAGTTCATTGCTGTTCAGACCATAACGTGAAGCCAGACCGATTAAGGTATCACCGCGTTTGACCTTATAATCCCTCACCAGTTTTGGAATCTGAATGGTTTGACTGACACGCAATCCTGCGCGTGGGCTCAGATTATTTAACTGAGCCAGGTCGGTCACGCTTATGCCTAAACGGCTGGCAATTGCATTCAAGGATTCACCTGATTTTACCGTATAGGATTCAGTTGCCTTAGAAGCTACAGGCTTAGCTGCCACTTTCACGTCTTCAACTTTTTTATCTGCCGGAAAGTCACCATCAATTTTTAAACGCTGACCAATACGCACTGTGCTATTGCTATTCAGGCCGTTTAAATCTGCCAGATATTTCAGTTGTAAATGATACTGACGTGCAATAGAGCTTAAGGTTTCGCCTGATTTCACCACATGTGAATCCGATTTTGCATTCTTCGTCGCAGTTTCAGCAACCACTTCACGTACCGGTTCTGCGACTTCACCACTCAGTTTCAGACGCTGTCCCACACGCAAGCCGGCATTACGTGACATGCCATTCAGGCTCGCCACCTGGTCCATTGACAGATTGTATTTTGCGGCAATGCCGGTCAGCGTATCACCCGCTTGAACCGTATAGGTTTCAGGGATCTGACTGACGGCAGGAATCTTGATGGTCTGACCTATACGTAAACCACTATTGGCAGACAACCCATTCAATACAGCCAGTTCAGAAACACTCAGCTTGCTTTGACTGGCAATGCTATACAGGGTTTCACCGCGTTTGACCTGATAGTTTTCAGTCGCAGTCTGATCGACTTTGACATTTTCAAACTTCTGCTCAGTTTTCTGGCTAGATGCCGTTAGCCCTTCAACTTCCTGAAGTGGTACATTGATTTTCTGTCCCACCATCAGACTGCTACCGGCAGTCAGACCTGAAGTCAAGGATGCCAGTTCAGCATTTGAAAGCCCATAACGATCGGCAATCAGTTTCAGATACTCACCACGTTTCACTGTATAGGATTTGGTCTGAACCTTGACAGTTTCAGCTTTTTTCGTGTCTTCAACTTTGGCTTTGGACTGCCCTGTATCTTTCAATGACAGCTTTTGCCCAACAAACAGACCGCTATTACTATTCAGTCCATTAAAATCAGCCAGTTGTTTCACGCTAAAACCAAACTGGGTCGCTACGCTAGTCAGAGAGTCATTGGCCTGAACGACATAAGTTTCCGGCTTTTCTTTGGCTTTGCTGGCTTCCTGTACCGGTTTGGCATCATACAGATAAATGGTGGTGCCCACATACAGCGGAGAATTTGGATCAATCTGGTTCCATTTCGCTACATCACGCCAGTTCACGCCATTTTTGGCCGCAATCATTGCCAGATTATCACCTGGTAATACCTTATAGGTACTGCGTTTGCCTTTTGGAGCGACCACCACCACTTCAGAATCCGTCTTGACGTAATTTTTGCCCTGATTTAGCTGGGCTTCAACCGAGTTCGCAGTGGTATTGTCAGCAACTTCTTTTGGATAAGAGAAGCCTTTGGTCAGCTCCTTACCTTGCTGCTCAGCCACAGACAGGCTGGTTTGAATGGCAGTCAGCTTGATTTTGCCATCATAAGGATCAACAATTTCTGTGCCAGCCGGCGCCAATGCTTTCAGCTCTTCAACCACTTGGGCCTGTTCTGCCGGTGTTGCGACAGGCTGCAGAATTTCATCTACAGTTTTCTGAATATCCTGTGCGATGACCGCCTGCTCAACTTGCTGACGCTCAGCTGCCGAAATCGGTGGTTCGACCTGAATCTGTTTCGCTGGCGCTGCAGGTGTTACAGCTACCGGAATACGCGGCGCACTTGGAATCGGCAAATCACTTTGTGCCGCAAAACTGGCCAAGGCAGATGAGCCTTTAGGCGTCGAAATCTTTTTCGTAGTCTGCGTTACAGTATTTGCCGTTGTCGCGGTACTTACCGCTGCTGTGACGACAGGCGGCGTACTTGCAGCTTTAGCCGGAGTCGTCGTTTTGGCAACAGTCGTTGCAGGCTGATTACTAACAACCGCTGGCGGAGTCTGTTTAGAAGGTGTAATCGTTTTGGTATTTAATTCTGGCGGTGCAGCTCTGGTGGGCACCACTGTCGTCGTATTTCGCGGCAAGCTGTTCGTGTTACTCGCCCATAAACCACCTGAACCGGATAATTTTTTCAGCTTTTCATCGACTGAAGGACTTAAATCAGCTGGAATCAGAATACGGCGCGGACTTGCAGGATCAATATGATCACCACGATGACCCGGGTTTAATTGATACAGTTCTGCACGGCTTAGACCAGTGATGGCTGCAATTTCATTTAAACTGGCAATGCCCACTGGCACTTCACGGAAATGCGGACGGTTGGCAATCGGTGGCAAGCTCACCCCATAGCTGCCGGGATTTTTAATAATTTGTGCAACCGCCAAGAAACGTGGCACGTAACTCATGGTTTCTTGTGGTAGTTTCAATGACCAATAATCGGTAGGCAGACCTGCAGCTTTGTTACGGTTAATCGCCTGCTGAATACGTCCTGGGCCTGCATTATAAGAAGCAAGCGCCAATTCCCAGGAACCAAACTGGTTATACAGACTGCCCAAAAACTCATAGGCTGCACGGGTGGATTCCACCACATCACGACGACCATCGTATAAAGAAGTCTGCTTTAGACCATAAATGCGGCCGGTACTTGGAATAAACTGCCATAAACCTGCTGCCGCCGCACTACTGGTCGCTGCCGGGTCATAAGAACTTTCAATAATCGGTAACAGTGCCAACTCGGTCGGCATGCCACGGCGTTCTGCTTCTTTTACTGTGTAATATAAATAACGTGATGCACGCGCACTTAAGCGATCCAGATAAGGCTGACGTGAAATAAACCAGCCACGCTGCGCATCAATCCGCGGATTCCAGACACTTAGGTCCATCTTGAAACCTACGGTCATGCGTTTCCAGACATCACCATGTTTCAGAATCTGTAAACGGTCGCCTTCGACTGCACGCATATCCGTTGCAGAGAGTAAATCTTCGAGTCCATCCAGACTGCTGGCATCCAGATATTGTGATCCAACCTGCTTGCTTGATGCTGTTTGGGTCGCACTTTGTGTAGATGAACAGCCCGTCAGTCCTAGAGAAGCAAGCGCAGTTCCCAGTACAGAATATTTTAAAAATGTAGGTAATGTCGGCTGCCACAAAATTGCGGTTGGTTTATACATAAAGAAATCCAAACAACTCGTATATAAATTTATTTTTTAGATATGCCATTGTAGTGAAGCATGTCGAAGACTCAAGCCAATAATTTACCGCGATTTCACGTTAAATGTTACAAGAAATTAAAAAATCCTGGACATATAGATTGATCGACTGCATTTGCGCTATACAATAAGCCTTCCAGCTTGTTCTATTTTGATCGGATTTAATCTATGTCACACACTATCACACTTTATGTTGATGGCGCCTGTCGCGGCAACCCGGGTTTAGGCGGTTGGGGTGCGTACATTGTTAATGGCCAACAAGAACACAAAATTTATGGCGGTGAAGATCATACTACTAATAACCGTATGGAACTGACGGCTGCCATTGAAGGGATTTTGTTTTGTGACAAACAGGATAAACTGGTGATCTATACCGATTCCAAGTACGTCAAACAAGGCATTACCGAATGGATTCATGGCTGGAAAAAGAAAAACTGGAAAGACGTCAAAAATCCGGATCTGTGGCAAAAACTCGATGAAGTCTGTCAGGGACGCGAGATTGAATGGCACTGGGTCAAAGGTCATGCTGGACATCCGGGCAATGAAATGGCCGATCAGCTGGCCAATCTGGGTGCTGATGAAACCCTGAAAAAATCCAAGCAAAGCCCTTCAATGTCTGAAGATAAAAAAAAATCTGAACCCGACTGGTTGCTAGACGATCCTTTCGGTCTTGATCTGGCCGAGAGCGAAGAAGAACTGGAAGATCTGCCGGAAGAAATCATCGAAGTGACTGTTGAAGAAATTACCCAGACTGAAGTTTTAGCAACGGACAGCAATAAAGATGCTTCATCTTTAGAAGCATCTACCTCGACTGAGCTACATCCGCAAATTGTCATTACACCAGCAAAGCTACAGCTGCATGGCCCACGACAACTGATTCTGGATACTGAAACTACCGGTTTTTATTATCAGGATGGTGACCGGATTATTGAAGTCGGCGCGCTGGAAATGATTAACCGTAAACTGACCGGCAGCTCGATTCATATTTATATCAATCCGAAAACACCGGTCGGTGATTCTGTCAATGTCCACGGGATCACCGATGAATTCCTGCAAGACAAACCGCTGTTTGAAGAAATTTCTCAAGTGCTGTTTGACTATTTACACGACGCGGAAATTATTGCGCATAACGCGACCTTCGATATGAACTTCCTGGATATGGAATTCAAACGCGCAGGTTTTAAAGCGCTCTCCGAGGTCTGTGACGTCACCGATACCCTGGCACTGGCCAAGTCCAAGCATCCAGGGCAGAAAAACTCGCTGGATGCCTTAGTGCGCCGTTACGAGATTCCACAACGCGACCGTACCTTCCACGGTGCCTTGCTCGATGCGGAAATCCTGTCCGATGTTTATCTGGCCATGACCGGTGGACAGGTGTCTTTTGATATCGATGCCCTGTCTCAGTCTGAAGACCAGAACAGCCGCTCAGGGATGGCCAGAGTTGAAATTGAATTGCCGGTGATTCTTCCGTCAGAACAGGAATTACAGGAACATGAGAATTGGGTCAAACAATTCGAAGAAAAACATAGAACTGCTTGCCTTTTCGCGAAATAAAATCTACATTTCCGGGGATACTTTAGGTTTAAAACTATCGTTCTTCAGTTATAGTAAATACAAAGAGGCCCCGTAGTTTAAAGCGGGGCTCATATATAGATAATACTCCAGGAAAGGTGCAGATCATGTCTTACCAAACCTCTATACATTTTGATCCAACAGCTTTACTGATAATAAAAAATGAGGTTGATAACTCGATCAAGTTAGTCGAATCAGCAGTAAGCACCTTGGTAGAAGACCAGACTTTACCTTTTGGTATTGATGATGCATTAAATCAGTTCGAACAATGCGCCCAGGTTCTGGCACTCATCGACATGTCCAGTCTGGCAAAAATCGCTCAATATTCAGCAGAACTGATGCGCAAGATCATGGGGAATCCAGCGCAGGTCAATACTCAAGAAGTGATCGCCTTGAGTGAAGGCACCACCATGCTGAAACGCTATATCGAATTTATCTGTTTGCGTGAAGTAAAAATTCCACAGTTTTTGCTGGATACCCTGAACCGTCTGGAACTGGTTTTGGGTAAACCGCTGACGACTGAAGGCCAGCATGTAGAAGGTTTATTGGATTGCGTCACCCCTGATTTTGCACTGCCACAGGCACCAAGCCTGGAAAAATCCCAATATGTACACCGCCTGTATAAGCTGTCACTCAACAAGCTGATCAATCAGGAAGAAAGTGAACTGGATCTGCAAGCCGTCAAACTGGTGGGTGCTTATCTGGCTGGACTTGCAGAGCAACATGACAGCAAGCAGTACTGGAATCTGGTATATGTCGCGTTAAACAATATTGAGCACCTGCTGATTAATGAGCCACGTCTACGCACCTTGGTGAGCATTGAGCGCAACATGGCACAGTATTTTAGCTCGGCAGACAGCTTCAAGGCTTCGCTGGCTGATCTGGCCAATGTGCTCAGCCTATGTATCAGTCAGGAAGATGAAACTGCGCAATCTATCCGTAGCCAGCTCAATGTTGGCGATGACCTACTGACCGATATGCAATTACAGGTCTTCAGTCGCCACCTGTATGGTCCTGACTTTGAAACCATGCATACCATCAGCGAGTTGGTGACCACGGAAATGGCGCAAATTCGTAATGATATCGAGTTCAATTATCAGAATATGACGCCTGAAAAGACTCAGGAATTACAGGCTCAACTGAATAGTTTGGCCAATATCTTCAAGGTGTTGAACCTGAATGAAGCCTATCATGACCTGACCCGTCAGGCCGCTTCACTGAGTCAGCCGGAGATGATGCAGGATGCCAACTTTGCCCAGCAGTTGATGAATGTGATTCTGTCTGCGATGAACTCGATTGGCGTACTGGAACGTCATCATACTTCGAGCCGCTTGCAGCTGCGTGTCAACAACATGAATATTTCTCTGGACCGTCTGGATGAAGCACACGCTGCTTTACTCACAGAAACCAAGGCCCTGATCGAGCTTTCTAGCCAGATTCTCAGCAATTACCTGCAAGATCATGACTTGACTGCCCTCGAACCTGTTCCTGTACAGTTTTGCGAGATTGGCGGCGCGATGCTGTTCCTGAATGCAGAACATGTTCGTACTGCGTTCACCACCACTGCAGAATTCATCAAGAACCGTATTGATCTGTCGATTGCATTAAGTCCGGAAGAAATTCATCGTGCTTTAGACACCCTGGCCAGTGCCGACATGATGATTGATAACTTAAAGAACAAACAGCCTGTATTACAGACCATGTTTCAGGTAGCATTGGACAGTAGTGAGAAACTCAAAATAGTTGCCTAATGTCCAAATTATCACTTGCTTATATTTTTCAACAACAGCAACTGCTGGTCGATCAACACTTTCAACTTCCACGGGTTGAAGCCTTGGCAAGTGATTTGCTACTCCACACGGGTGATCAGGTGATTGCCCGTGATCTTCTTCCCGATGAGCCGATTCCTGCAGGCTTGCAACTAGTTCCCATCCGTCAGCTGTTACAGTTCTGGAATACCCAGCAATTCGAACAGGCCAGCCGCGCAGTACAACTTTTAGAATGGCGTCGTAACCATAAGTTCTGTAGTCATTGCGGTACAGCGACTGAAGCGCATGCTGTTGAATATGCCATGGTCTGCCCATCCTGCAACTACCGGCAATATCCACGGGTACAGCCTTGCGTTATTACCGTCATTACCCGAGGCAAAGACGAGATTCTGCTGGCCAAAAATGCACGTAATACTAAAAGCCAGATGTATGGACTGATTGCCGGTTTCGTTGAAGTGGGTGAAACGCTGGAAGATGCAGTACGTCGTGAAACGCTAGAAGAAGTTGGCTTACAACTCAAGAATATTCAGTATCTGGCCAGCCAGCCCTGGCCTTTCCCAAGCAATCTGATGATTGCCTTCAAGGCAGAATATGCTGGCGGTGAGCTACAGCTGCAGGAAGAAGAAATTAGCGATGCGCAATTCTTTAAATTCGATCAGCTGCCTGAAATTCCGTTTAAAGGCAGTATTGCCCATGCCATGATCATGCATGTGACTCAAGGTACGCCCGTCGCAGACGACACCAAGACCTGGCTGTAAATCTGTATTTGAAAGATTTAGCCCAACGGCTCAAAAAAAGAATCCAGGGGAGATCATCCACTGGATTCTTTTTTATCTAGTGCTTGGTTAAACTAACATATCAGTATCAGGATTTAAATGCATCCTCGAGCGCCCAAAGCACCTGTGCCTTGGTCTGGAAAAACCGGCTAAACAAACTGGAGAGTGAACCCACAATCGCAATATGACCAAGTTTCGGAATTTGAATCAGATGGCTATGATTGCCCTTCTCTTTCAGTACGCGGTCCAAATCCTGGCTATTGAAATGCCCAACAATCTTGTCTTTTTCGGCAATAAACAGATAATGCCGGATTGAGCTATTTTTAACAAAATAATAAGGCATCACCTGCTGATAAGGCACCGCCTGATCAAATGCATCGGCACAGATCGGATCATTTTTGTAATCAAAATGATAAGGCCCCGCCAGACCAATAATCGCCCGGATTTGATTGTGATCAATGCTGGCAGATTGCGGATGATACAAGGCAGACATCACATTGAATGCCCCGGCAGAGTGTCCCATCAAGACCAGATTTTCAGCACAGATCTGCAACTGTCCAGCTGACTGCTGCAAATGATTGAGCAATAAATGCAGATCATGAATATAGGTCGGAAAAATATGTTGTGGCGCCAGATGATAATTCATCACCACCACATCATAACCTTCTTTAGCAAAGGACTCGCCAATAAACTGATAATCCTTTTTATCGCCATGCAACCAAGCACCGCCATGCACAAACACAATCAGGGGACGATGTGGCAAAGGCTGCTGACTCCGAAACAGGTCAAAGCGTTGCCGGGATTTCAAGCCATAGGCCAATTGGGTTTCGACTGTGTAACCTTGTTTCGGAGTTAAACGATTTAAAGCATAACTACCAAAATCGTATAACCGGAAATCTTGATAGTGCTGTTGAAACTGCAAAATACGCTGTGAGAGTTGGGTTTTAAACTGGCCGACCTTATGGTTCATAGGTCGGTTCAACCGTATCAGGATCAATCGCCACTGGCGTCTGTTCAATACCCGGCTGCGCATATGCCGGTGCGGCAAAGTTTTGATTAGCCAGACTTGAATATTGCTCCACATTATCAATTAGGGTCACAATTTTAGTGACATTACCCACCTGTTGTAACACCTGATTCAGGTCAGCAATCTCGGCACCATTTAAACGACCCATCACATACAGTACGCCATCTTCAGTATGCACATGCACTTTACTATCCGCTACCACAGTCGCTTTCATGATCAAGCCACGGGTATTTGCAGTCACCGCAGTATCCTGCATGATGGTGCTATAGCTGATCTGATTGCCGACAGTAATAAAATTATGTACCGCTTTGACATCACTCATGGATTTGACATTATCTTCAGCCAGTTGCTTTAAATGGGCATCCGGCACCTGACCGGTCAACAAGACATTGCCATGGAAACTTTCAATATTGACCCGGGCCTGCTTAAAGCGCGAATCCAATTTATAAAGATTAATTTTTGCAGTACGGACAATTGAGGAATCAATAAATACCTGCCCCAAGGTACGCGCCCCACTTTCAGTTCCGACAGGAGCCGTACCTGTGCCGCTGGAAATAAAACTTGCACAACCTGATAAACTTGCGACACACAGCATTGTTATTGCAATACGCTTAACCACTCAGCAAGACTCCTTCATTTTATTACGTCTTTTTCAATCTAATAATCTGTTTTCAAGCTCAGATCATGTCAATTCTGCTTGAACTTTACAATGATCTTGAAGCAAATATAAGCATCTTTAGACCTTATTTTGTTCAAAGGTTAATAAACTCTTGATCAAAAGTAAAAGCATTTTCAATCCATGCCAGATCATAAGGGTATAGCGAAAAGTCATGCTGTAGGGTTTTTGCAAATTGCTGTTTAAAATCAAAACAAATCACGTCAAAACGATAGTAATAGTGTGCAAATTGTGGATTTTTCTGAATAAAGCACATGGCTGTCTTGAGCATTTTGCCCTGTTTCGCTCTGGAAACAGACTCGATCGCTTGTGCGTATCCAGTTTGTGCACGTGCTTTGACTTCTACAAAGACCAGCTCCTGATCACGTACCAGAATCAGATCCAGCTCGCCATAGCGACTGTGATAATTGGCTGCCAGGAACTGAAATCCATGGTTTTGCATCAATTGGGCCGCTTGCTGCTCCGCCCATGCACCTAGTTGCTGTCGTAGCATTCCTCTTTCGCTCATAGTAGCTTGACGCCTGTGCCACTATACTGAAAACATTGTGGACTACGCTGAATACTGTGGTCCGTGATTTCAATCCGGCCAGTTCTACCCTGAAATTCAATATGCTGCAAATGCGGTTGTGACAGGTACTGCTGGGTAATCTGCCAGGCATCTCCCCCGAAGGCAATCAGCCGCTGATAGGACATATCCACCGGTTCTTTAGCATAGGCCTGTAGAACATCCGGCCAGTCAGCCAGATAAAGTACCGGAACATCACAGAACTTGATCCCTTTCGGGGGTCTATGCTGCTCGCTGATCGCATTGGCCACGGTATACATCCGTTTATGGCTTAATTCAGGTATGGCAGCCAGCCCTTCTGCATTGCCGAGGTATAACAGCCCTTGTTTTGGCATTAAAAAAATGGGCGTCTTGTTCACGATCTTGAATTTCTGATCACTTTGACTGAACAATGACATCAGCAACAGCTCATACTCGGCTTCACTGCCCGGCTGGCGTAAAATCAGCAGCTGTTGAATTCCATCTTTGTGCAATAAGGTTTTTAAGGCAGCGGCATCTTCTTTTTTGGACAGGCTGAATTGCCAGACTTGGGGTAATGACCCTGCTACATCATTCAGGCTGAGGGTACGTACTTTAGGTTTGCTCTTGAGCAGTTGCTCTACATCGCTACGTGCCAATGGTCCTACCACCATTTTGGTCTTTTTATTGACATGCTGTTTTAGTAGCTGAGAGATATTTTTCTGATTGGAGTTGACCCATTTCAATGGGACTTTCTGCCCGGAAGTAGTATAGGCGCTGAGAAATCCCTGTTTGATACTCGATGCAGCTCGCGCCAAAGGCCCGGATTCGGGTAGAATGATCAACACTTCTGCTTGTACGCAGCTGATGTAGCTGACTAAACACAAGCCCAATATTTTATTTTTAATCTTCCATTTTTTATTATTCAATTTATTCCACATGGAGAAACCTATGAGTGCTCAGTTATTTGTTGTTGCGACTCCAATCGGGCACTTAGATGATATTAGTTATCGTGCAATTCAGGTGTTGAAGTCGGTGAGTCTTATTGCTGCCGAGGATACACGAACTTCAGCACAATTACTTAAACACTTTAATATTCAAACACCTCTAACTGCCTGTCATGAGCATAATGAAAGCAACAAGATTGATCAGCTGATCCAGCGCCTGCTCAATGGCGAGGATATGGCCCTGATCAGTGATGCTGGTACGCCCCTGATCAGCGACCCTGGTTTTAAATTTGTCCGTGCTGCACAAGCTCATAATATTCGCGTGATTCCTGTACCTGGTGCTTGTGCTGCGATTGCCGCCTTAAGTGCAGTTGGCTTGCCAAGTGACCGTTTCAGTTTTGAAGGTTTTCTGCCATCCAGACAAAGTCAGCGCCTGCAGAATCTGGAAAAACTGAAAGATGAAACCCAGACCCTGATTTTCTATGAAGCACCGCACCGGATTCTAGATTGCGTTAAAGATATGGCCAGCGTATTCGGTGCAGATCGCCCGGTCGGTTTTGCGCGTGAAATTACCAAGACTTTTGAAACTATCAAGAAAATGACCTTGGGTGAGCTGGTCGAATTCATTGTCAATGATCACAATCAGGAAAAAGGCGAAATTGTTTTGGTGATTGGCGGTGCCACCGAAGAAAAAGATCTGGATCAGGAAAAGCTGGATAAATTATTGAATCGCCTATTACAGGACCTTTCGGTCAAAGCTGCTTCACAACTGGCTGCAGATTTAACAGGTATCAAAAAGAAAATCGCTTATCAACGTGCTTTAGAACTGACTTCGGCAAACGACTAATTGCTTTAGATTTTCTATTACGTTTGGATTTGCAAAAAAAAACACCACATTGAATGTGGTGTTTTTTATAAGAAACAAGTTAATCAATAACTTATTCTTTGGCTACTGATTCATCTGCCGGCACTTCAACAATACGACCACCACTGGCAAGGAAAGCCGCAATCTCGTCTTCAAGTGCTTGACGCTTTTTCAGCTTTGCAGTGACGGTCAAAGTTTCAGCTTCTACAAGATCGGTATCACTGACGACCTCTGTGCTATCGACCGCGCCTTTTTCAGCGGCTTTTGCTTCATCATCGTCAACAATTGAATCTTCAACGTCGTCATCATAATCATTCATGTCTGTCATTTGCATCTCCCCAAAAATGGCCCTCGCTTGGTATTCCAAGTCAGGTATCGAATTAAGTGAAATTTAGCAATCTCTTCGACCTTCGCCTAGTACCAAACATCAAAAAATCGTATCTTTTTTAAACAAAATCGTTACTCTTTATTGGTGTTTGTTTAAAAAATTTACATTTCTGTCTTAAGCTGCGTAGCGTGTGTCTTTAAGTAAACCCAGACCATTGGCTTGCGCCATAAATGCATCTTTTAATATTGGCTGATTTTCTACCTGTTTTAAACCAAAATTACGTACCCAAACCATTGGGAAGAATGAGGTCGTTTCCATCCAGCCAATCGCAGACATGCTATGCATCATGGCATCGTTTTGACCTTTACGGCGATGTTCATAGCGTTTGAGGGTTTGCTCATGTGCCCATACGCCACGCGCCTGATCATGCAGTAAAACATCACAGAGCACTGCAGCATCCAGACAGCCAATATTCACCCCTTGACCTGCCAACGGATGAATCACATGTGCCGCATCTCCAATCAGGGCTAAACCGTCTTGAACATATTGCTGAGCGGCACGGGCTTTTAAAGGGAAAGTGGCACGTGATGTCGCCTGCAATACTTCACCCAACATATGCTGACTTTCACGGGTTAATAGCTGAGTAAATTCAGCATCTGGGAGCGCTGCATATTCCTCAGCATAATCCTCTGGCAAGGTCCAGACAATTGATTGCCAATGTCCCTGCTCTTCCGGATTAAGGCTGGCCATAGGTAAAAAAGCCAATGGACCGGTTTCAAGAAAAATCTGACGTGCCATATGCTGATGAGGCTGTGCAGTTTTAATGGCACAACTGATGCCTGCCTGTTTATAGTCCAGTACATCAATATCAATGAAAGCTTGCTCACGTACAAAGGAGTTTGCACCATCTGCGCCGACCACCAGTTTAGTTTGGAGTTGTGTACCATCAGCCAGATGAATGATCCACACACCGACGCCACGTTCGATACGGCTGACTTTGACCTGTGTTCTATAATCTTGAACATCTTCCAGCATCTTTTGCTGAATAGCCAGATTCAAAATGCTTGGTTCCACCATCGAGCCTAAAGCCTGCTCTACCGATAGTGTTTTTTCTGAAGACTGGCCAAAATTAATTTCTCCATAGCCATTTTTATTCCAGACCTGCATGCCGGTATAAGGCTGCTGACGTGCTAAATTTTCCCAGACACCCACCGTTTTTAATAGGTGAATGGTTGCCTGACTTAAAGCCAGGACACG
This sequence comes from Acinetobacter sp. RG5, assembly GCF_031844265.1. Classification (GTDB taxonomy): domain Bacteria; phylum Pseudomonadota; class Gammaproteobacteria; order Pseudomonadales; family Moraxellaceae; genus Acinetobacter. Next base: position 389,949 of record NZ_JAUZUV010000001.1, read on the forward strand.
CGGATTAGCCACCCTTAAGGTTTTATCTGCATCCAGAATTGGCGCTGCATCCAGAACTGTAGGCTGCACGCCCCCTTGGGCCAGCAATAGCGCAGTGAGCCCGCCTACCAACCCACCACCAATAATGACAACGTCTAATATTTCGTTAGTTTGATTTAAGCTCATGCTTTTAACCCCATGGCATAATTTGCAACGAGTGGCTTGATGCCTGGAATCGTATCAAAGGCGACTAAACCTGTATTACGCATCAATCTTAAAAACGGATTCTGGTTACTGAAACCGCGTACCACTGAATCACAGAACTTGATCACACGCTGCTGGTCACTGAGACGGGATTTCTCATAGTCTAGCAATATTGCAGCATCGCCCAAGTCTGCGCCTTGTGCCTGCTGCTCTTTCAGGTAACGCACCAATACATGCGCATCACGCATACACAGGTTAAAACCCTGTCCAGCGACCGGATGAATCGTATGTGCTGCATTGCCCATCAACACGACACGGCCAACAGCCTGTTTTTCAGCTAACACTTGAGATAAGGGAAAACTGAACCGTTTTCCGGTTTTCTGGAATTTTCCGGCACGATCGCCATACGTTTCCTGTAAGGCATCCAGAAAATGCTGGTCATTTTCATCCCCCAACCATTCTCCTTCAGTACCTTTTTTCACTGGCCAGACCACTGAACGACGATACTCACCCGGTAGTGGTAAAAGTGCCAAAGGCCCTAAATGGCTGAAACGCTCAAAGCCCACATGAGCATGTGGCTTAGACGTTTGTACTGTGGTCACAATCGCAACCTGATCATAATCATGTTCTGATGCACCAATACCCAAGGCTTTACGGCAGAAAGAATCCCGCCCATCGGCGGCAATAACCAGTTTGGACTGTAATTTTAGTGACGATTCACCACGCTGAGCTTCGATATAAGCAAAGTCTGTATCTTGGATAAGGGATGTCACTTGAACACCATCAATCAGTTCAATCAATGGCTCTTTTTTGACTTGGGTCAGCAGTACACGACCGAGCCAGGCATTTTCAATGACCTGACCAAAGCTTTCGACTTTTTCCTGTTCGGCTTTCAGTCGAGCCTTACCAAAACTGCCCTGTTCGGTAATATTCACTTCCAGAATTGGGGTAGCATGTTCTTGCAAGGCATTCCAAAGTCCAAGCTCCTGATAGATCTGCACGCTACGGCGTGACAAGGCACTGTTACGTGCATCAAAACTGGAATGATATGGCGCAAGATTTTCATCATCATAATTTGGGTATTTAATGGCTTCCAACAGTTTGACTGCAATATTGATTTTCGCCAACATCAATGCGAGGCTTAAGCCGACCATACCACCACCGACAATGATGACTTCTTGTTGCATGCTTACTTCCTTATCTGTTTATTCGCATCTATGGCGAATTACATAAAACGTATACTGGTTTTATCTTACCTCAAGGCTTTAAATTTTTATAATGATTCGTTTTATTTAGTTTTCTCCATGATGATCCAGCCTATATTGAAAAACCAAGACATCGCGCTTTTCAGTCCCCAACTTCGGCAATACAGTATAGGCATTGATCCGTTCAACGATTTCAAACCCTGTCTTTAAAAGCACTTGGTGTGCCTGTATATGTTCTGCATCACAGAAAGTATCTAGTGATTTAAATGTAAGATATTGTCTAAAATACTGAATCACCGCTTTCATCGCCTCAAGCATATAGCCCTGCCCCTGAAATCGAGGACCAAGTCCGAAATGAATTTCAAGGCTGTTATTTTGCTGTTGAATAATCGTTAGTAACCCGATTGCCAGATGACTTTTTCGCTCAGCAATCACCCATGAAAATCCTTTAATCGGTTGCTGCCAATAGCTTAACGCCCATTTCTGCAACATCTGCTGAGTTTGACCGACTGTTGTATGCACCTGTCGTTGTAAGTATTTTGATGCTTCAACGTCGCCACAATACTCTTGGAATAATGAAAATTCATCTCCAACTTTATATGCTCTTAACTCCAACCGAGTTGTCTTTAATTCAGCAACTAAAATATTTATACTCACTTTTATCAACTCAGCATTAAAAAACGGAATGTTATTATTTCATTTGGCACTTATACGATTCGATCGCAAACCTAGTCAAATTGGTATAACTCGATCTACTCGCTTCGCACAATTTTGAATATATATTGCTACTGGTAAATCCTGAATGATAAAATTGTGAATCAAGCCATTTATAAATAAGCTGATAATCACTGTCAGTAGCAGGAGGCCCATTTACAATCACTATTCTTTTCTTATTTTAAGATAATTGTATAAATATAACTCGATCTTTGAGCTAACAGATATTTTAAAAAAAATTTATCCAACCATGTACAATCTAATCTTATTTGTATGGTAGTGATCATCAATCTTTAGCTAGGCATTGTTGTAGATCTGGGGATGGTTCTATTAATAACCTATAAACACCTATATAAAAAACCCCGGAAATATACCGAGGTTTCTTCATCTTCCACACTATTTCTATCCTCTCGGCAAGTTACTCGAAGACATGAATCCTATCTTGCAAGAAACTCGCCCAAGAAGATTAGCTTAACGCACAATATTGGTATGATGATCTGTGTGGTGTACTGTTTTACCCAACTTCGTTCCTGTATAAATCAGGTACAATGCCGACAAACCAACCAATACATAAACAATTCGAGATAAGGCGCTCATATCACCAAAGATTGCAGCGACCAAATTAAAATCGAATGCACCAATTAAACCCCAATTAATGCCACCAATGATTGTTAAAGCATAAGCAATCCAGTCAATCGTATTTAATCTCATAAGTGTTCTCCTGCTGTTATTTAAGTTTATTTAAGGATCAGAGAAAGTATGAGAATCTCAGCGCATTTAATATGTAGCTTTGATGCTAAAAACAGATTTTCTGTGTTGACTTCCTGTCACTTTTTAAGCTGTAAATTTTACTTAGGTTAGTTTTATTTGACTTGTTCGAGATAAACGTAAGCTAAATCACTTTTTGATCGATTCGATATAGCTAGGAATTCTTGTTTAAAACGGCATAGAAATGTCATAAAAAAAGCCGATCTCGCGACCGGCTTTCTGTATTTTTCTTGGATTAGGCAGCGCGCGCTTTCGCCATCAATGCTTCAATCTCTTCTACCGTTTTGACAACTTTCGCAGTTAAAACCAGCGGGCCATTTGCAGTGGCTACCACATCATCTTCAATCCTGATGCCAATTCCACGCCATTTAGCATCTACTGTTTCATCATCAGGCGCGATATAAAGACCCGGCTCAACGGTCACGACCATACCCTCTTCATACGAGCGCCATTCACCGTCCACCTTATAAGCACCGACATCATGCACATCCATACCGAGCCAGTGTCCGGTACCATGCATGTAGAACTGGCGGAAAGCTTCTTTTTCTATAATGTCGTCAATATTCCCCTGCATCAAGCCAAGATCGAGCAAACCCTGCACCAAAATACGCACTGCAACATTATGTGGTTCTTTATACGAGTTACCAATTTGCACAGCATTAATTGCAGCAATTTGAGCATCCAGCACTACATTATATAAAGCTTTCTGTTCCGGGCTAAATTTACCATTCACTGGAAAGGTACGGGTAATGTCTGAAGCATAAAGCTGATATTCAGCCGCAGCATCAATCAGGACCAAATCGCCATCTTTCAGTTCTTTGTCATTTTCTACATAATGCAGGATGCAGGCATTCTCACCGCCACCGACAATACTGTTGTAGGCCGGAACACCGCCATTTTTGCCAAAGACATAATTCAGCTCAGCTTCCAGTGCATATTCCATCATGCCCGGGCGTACTGCTAGCATCGCTTGCGTATGTGCATCAGCAGAAATATCGGAAGCAATCTGCATCAATTCAATTTCATTTGCATCTTTATGCAGACGCATTTCATCAACAATACGATCCAGCTGAATGACTTGCGCTGGCGCAGAAGTACCACGACGGCTTTCACCACTTGCAGTTGCAATCCATTTGGCGACACGCGCATCAAACTCTGCATGCTGTCCAATGCGATAAAATAACTGATCTTTATTTTGTAACTTTTCTAAGATTTCTTCATCCAGCAAATCAATCGCATAGGCTTCATCTGCATCATAATCCTGAATAGCCCCATCAATACCCGCGCGGTAGCCATTCCAGATTTCCATTTCACGGTTACGTTCTCGACAGAACAAACTGTAGCTATAGCCTTCTTCTTCAGTGTCAAAGGTTTCAATCACAGCCACAGCTTCAGGCTCCGCGAATCCGGTTAAATAGAAGAAACTACTGTCGGCGCGATATTTATAATCTGCATCACGGTTACGCATGGCTACCGGACTGGTCGCGATAATAGCGATACTGCGTAAACCGATTTCCCCTGCGAGGATTGCGCGACGTTCCTCAAAAACTGCCTGTGTCAATTTCTTCATTACACCTTACTTCTTATCGATCGATACTTGTATTTAGAATATAGTCTTGAAATCAGACTATAGATTTCACTGTAACAGCAAAATATATGCCTGATTTCAAGCAGCTGATGGTTCACCTCAGCATTTCATCAGCTTGGACGTTTAGGCGAGAAAATCTCGACCACACTTTGCGCGTCTGTAACAGCGGCTTTAGGCTGATTTTTTTGACTAAATTCCTGTAAGAGTGGTGTTTCTTCAACTTCGACCTTTTTACGCCCTAAAGACAGACTGACAGGAATCAGACGCACAAATTCGTACAATTCCTGATAGCTTTCTTCACCTTCGGCATCATCGTCCGAGTCTTCAAATTCAACTGCGGCTACATCTTGTAAATGTTCAATCAGCTCAACTTCATCCTGACGGATATGTCCTGAAGCCAGTCCGAAACCTAAGACCACGCCTGCACACCAGTCCGCCAGAGCCTGTACGCGTTCTGAAAGCACATGCTCATCATCAGGCAGCAAAGGTAAATAATCCAGCTCATCTTCAGACAATGCATGGAACACATCTTCAGCTTCGCCCGTCAACAACTCTAATGCTTCGGCATCCAGTTCAGGTACATCCAGTGTTTCTAAAATCTGTAACCACTCTTCACTGCTTGGCGCCTGGGTGACACACACAATGCCCGTGAGCAAACCATGTAGTTCGCTAGGGCTAGAAATTTCCTCAATTGAAGAAAAATTGCGGTGCCATTCGGTCCAACCTGAAATATCGTCTTGCATTCGTTTATCCAATCTTTATACTGCTTATATATTACCTTTGTTTGCAACACTGTGCGACCTCGATATGTTAGAAGAATTACAGCGTCTACAAGTGCAGATCGGCGTGTTAAAAACGCGACTTGCACGGCTTGAAAGTGAAAATTCCAGTTTGCGCGAAGAGCAAGACTCTTCAATGATGCAACATCAACAGCAAATTGAACAAAAAAATAGCGTGATTGCGCAAAAACAACAAGAAAATGAAAATCTGACAGAACAATTGACGGATTCTCGTGCCCAATTTCAACTGCTCAATAATGATGCAACTGCACTGGCAGACCGTTATGGCCGTCTGGAAAAAAGCTGTACCGACCTAAAAAACCGTTTTCAGGAAATTCTGGCTGAACGCAATGAGCTGCGCATAGTTAAGGAAAAGATGATCCTTGAACAGTGTCATGCTCAGCAGGAAATTCAGCGTCTGACTCAGGAATCTGAACGCTTAACCCAGAAAAATGAAAATGCCAAAGCCAAGGTTGAAGCGATTATTCAACGTCTAGCGATTCTCGGTACTGCGCAGGATCATCATGCACAGGAAATTCAACAACTGGCCCATCCGACTGAAGCGACTGAGGAAGCCTCATCATGAGTGAACAAATTGCAATTGATCTCAGAGTATTGGGGCATAGTTTCCGTTTGGCCTCTACTCCTGACAAGCAGGAAGAATTAGAACGCGCGGCACAGTTATTGAATGACAAATACGATGAATTTCGCCGTAAAGCGCCACGCATGGAACCGAGTAAGCTGATTATTATGGTGGCACTTGAGCTGATGCAGGAGGTCTTGAATATGAACAGATCCCTGCAACAATATGCGCATTGCGAGCGTTTGTTACAAACTATTTTAGAAGAAGTTGAAGAACTGACTGAATAATCTCGAATTCTGTTTAAACTTCGGACATTCGACCGAACTGTTTACAGTTCATGAACAGCATAGAGTTGCCACACCGGGATTATTGGTTATAATTAACTTAACTCTGAGGTGTTCGCCAGCGGGTCTATTCCCCTGCCGATACTAACACTTATGGGTGTGTTCTGTATATTTAGAGTGTATGCCCATCTCCGTATGGGAAACCCAGCAAGTATACGTCGCATCCTCCTTGAACTCATCGGGTTCAGGGTAACGACACATGCAGCGGCATCTTCGGAGTACTTCAATTTCTTTTTCAAAATATAATAATAATTTTTCCTGAATTTTCTCTTATTTTAATTTTGTAGTATTTCTCTCGAACATTCCTCTAGATTCATTTTATCGATGTATTCATCATCTGGAAGGTGAAAATAATCTTTCGCTATAAAAATATAGAGCTTTTACTGCCGTCAAATCAAATAATCTTTCAGTAATTTATTTTCCTATTTTCAGGCTATTTTATCCCGATATAAAGTATGCATCGCCCAGATTGCAGCAGGAATCCAGCCTAAAATCGAAATCTGAAGTATTAAGCACACTGTCGCTTCGACTGGCCGATGAAGGGTCATAAATAATGACCAAGGGAAAATAAATGCAATAATTGATTTCACTCTTTAAAATCCTCTTTTTGCGATATTTTAAATTTTTATATCCAGTTTTTAGCCGCACTTAAAACTGGTACTTAGGTTTAGATAATTTTTAATGGGATCAGCAGAATCTCTGTACATGCTGTAATCCCGCGTAAAAATATCCTGAAAGCCTAATTCAGCCAGCTTAAATGAAGCTTAAAAATTATTTTAAATCCGCTAACCTTTGCATATTTTCAATCAAAATATTGACGTTTGAATGAAACAGTCTTTGCTTTAACTTTTACTTTCCATAGATTCAAATCTGAATAAAATCTTGAATCCCTAGACCTTTATTTACTTACTGCAGCTAGTGTACTCAAGGGTGATACTCGCCAAATCACATCACCGACATCATCAGCAACCAAAATGGCACCTGAAGAATCTACCGCCACACCGACCGGTCGCCCATATGCATCGCCCTGATCACTTAAAAATCCAGTCAAGACATCTTGAGGTGGGCCCATCGGTTGCCCATTCTGAAAGGGAACAAAAATCACTTTATAGCCACTATGCGGTTTGCGGTTCCATGAACCATGCTGGCCAATCAGCGCCCCATTTCGATATTGAGGCATCAGATCTGCCCTATAGAAAGCCAAGCCCAATGATGCAGTATGATTGCCCAATGCATAATCCGGTGAAATTGCCCGCACAACCTGGGCAGGATTTTGCGGTTTGACCCGTGTATCTACATGTTGGCCATAATAACTATAGGGCCAGCCATAAAAAGCGCCCTCTTTGACAGAGGTCAGATAATCAGGAACCAAATCATTACCGAGTTCATCACGTTCATTTACCACCGTCCAGAGTGCGCCACTCTGGGGTTGCCAATCCATCCCATTCGGATTACGCAGTCCGGTAGCAAAAGGTCGTGCTTGAGCACTAGCTATGTCAAATTCCATGATCAGTGCCCGGCCTTGTTCTTGATCCAGGCCATTTTCAGCGACATTGCTGTTGGAACCCACCGTGATATAGAGTTTGTTGCCGGCAGGATTAGCAATGGCGTTTTTAGTCCAGTGATGGTTTAAACGACCTGCCGGTAAATCCAGTATCTTGGTACCAGTTGCTGTAATTTGAGTCGCGCCGTTCTGATAAGGAAAACGCATCAGGACATCAGTATTCGCCACATACAACATATTGCCGACTAGCGCCATGCCAAATGGAGAATTGAGATTCTGTAAAAATACGGTTTTTTGTTCAGCCATCCCATCTCCATTGCTATCGCGAAGCAGACTGATACGGTTGGCACTGGGATGCGATGAGCCAGCACGCTGCATTACCCATTTCATGATTTTGCCTTTGATCCCTTTGCTGTCATCGGGCTTAGGTGGTGCATCGGTTTCGGCCACCAGCACATCACCATTCGGCAATACATATAGCCAGCGCGGATGCTGCAACCCTTTGGCAAATGCCTGAACTTTTAAACCTGTCGCGGGTGTCGGCATTTTACCTTCAGGCCAACCTTTGGCGGGCGCCATATTGACTGTAGGCAGCAAGCTTGATTTTGGTTTGGGCAAATGTGGCTGGGAACCATAACTGTCATTGATAGGCGACTTGGAAGGCATGGTACATCCAGTCATGGTTAGGAGAAGTGCACAGCTGGCACCTGTAAGTAAAAGTTGAATAGGCTGATGAAGCATTTTTATCTCTTGTTATTATCATCCTCAACTTACTTTAAAAAACAATTTGAGATGCCACTAGCGGGTTCTTGTTTTTTCTGGTTATGAATTGGTTATCAATTTTGAGTTAAGTCTGATATTTATCTTGCTATAAAAATAAATTTATCCTGACTCACTTACGCAGGACTAGAGGACAACATTTCCAGTGTAATTTTTTTTACCTCATTACGGCTGTGCCGGATATGAGCATCTAATATAGAGAGACAGAACGCTGCATCTTGGGCAAGCAGCGCCTTTAAAATCTGTTGATGTTCGGCATAGGTGGCCTCAATCCGATAATCTTTGGAAAAATCTAGACGGCGTATGATGCGAATTTTCTCGCTGATCTCACTGTGAATTTTTGTCATTTCTGCATTGCCGGCTGCAAATACCAAATGACAATGAAATGCTTCATCTTTTACAGATAACTGCCTGAGGTCATAGACATACTGTTCTGGTTTGATACACCAGGTTTGAATCAAAATTTCTAGAGCAGCTTTCAACTGGTCTTTGGGCATCAGACACAGTTGTTCAACTACATAACACTCAAGCAAAATCCGCAGATCATACAGTTCTTCATAAGCTTTAAAGTTTAGTGGCCGGACCTGCCAGCCACTTCTAAACTGCACCTCGACATAGCCTTCCTGCTGCAGACGATATAAGGCTTGCCGAATGGGTGTACGGCTTACGGCATAGCTTTCAGCAATCTCTGATTCGGTAAATCGTTCTCCCGGCATCAACTTAAAGTCAAAAATGTCATTTTTAATTTTCTGGAAAACCAGCTCAGACAGATTGTCTGAGCTTTTTCCTGTCGCTTTAGTACTTGGATTGCGAACAATAGTCATGGCTCAATCCATTACTCCATATAGACCAGTGTCTCACCGCTATGCACGGTCTGACCAGAACGGCAGATAATCGCCTTAACGATGCCATCATCGTCAGCATAGACTGGCAGTTCCATTTTCATGGCTTCAATGATGGCCACCGTGTCACCTTTTTTCACAATCTGCCCCGCTTCTACAAAAATCTTCCAGATATTGCCGGTCATAGAGGCGTTGAGAGGGACATACTGGCTGTAATCGGTGTCATCCTGCAGCACTTCTATTTCTACAGGTGCATCAAACTCGTCTTTCCAGCGTTCTACCTCGGCACTAAAAGCAGCCTGCTGCTGCGCTTTAAAGGTGGCAATGCTGTCCTGTTCTGCAGCAAGGAAATCCTGATATGCTGCAAAGTCAAACTCGCATTCCTCAATTTTGATTTCTGCCAGACCATGGGCGAAATCAGCACGGAACTGATCCAGTTCGGCCTCAGTGACCTCATAATATTTAATCTGGTCAAAAAAGCGTAAGAACCATTGCTGATCGCCAAACTGCTTGTTCTTTTTAAACTTATTCCAGATCGGTACGGTACGGCCAATCAACTGATAGCCACCCGGTGAGTCCATGCCATAAATACACATATACATGCCACCAATCCCGACTGTACCTTCAGCGGTAAAAGTACGGGCCGGATTATATTTGGAACTCAGTAAACGGTGGCGCGGATCAATGGGCACTGCACAAGGTGCAGTCAGATATACATCACCTAGCCCTAAAATCAGATAATTGGCATCAAAAATGATGTCCTTGACCTGTTGGCGGTGACTTAAACCATTAATCCGCTGAATAAAATCGACATTATTCGGAAGCCATGGCGCTTTGGCACAGACACTTTCCTGATAACGCTCAACAGCACCCAGAGTCGCTGAGTCCTCAAAGGCCATGGGTAAATGGATAATTCTTGAAGGGATTTTAATGTCACGTAAATCGCCCATCTGTTCTTCAAGACCAAGTAGGAAGTGAATTAGTTGCTGCTGTCTACACCGCAGACCATCATATTTAATCTGCAAGGACCGCACACCAGGTGACAATTCCAGGATACCGTCAAGATCAGCCTCACGGATCAGTTGCATCAAGCGGTGTACGCGCAGGCGTAGGGCCAAATCCAGTACGTTGTCACCATATTCCAGCAAGATATAACTGTCACCTGCCTGACGATATACAGCTTTTGGTGCATCTGGCGTAGCTTCACGCAATGCCAGAATACTTTCTGCTTGAACTGCCACGATTTCAGCCTCATGGGTCATCTCTGCCTTGGCAAAGTTTTGGAGGGTTTGAATTTGCTGCCGCTCCAGCGCATTGGCCTGTTCTACCGAGATTGGATAGAAGCTAATCGTGTCATCGGCTTTTAGTTGACCAATTTTCCAGAGTTCAGCTTTGGCAATGGTCACCGGACAAACGAAACCGCCCAGGCTCGGACCATCTTTGGCAAGAATTACGGGGAAATCACCGGTAAAGTTAATCGCACCAATGGCATATTCACAGTCATGTACATTGGATGGATGCAGACCCGCTTCACCGCCATTTTCACGCGCCCAGCTTGGCGTCGGTCCGGTTAAACGGATACCCAATCGGTTCGAGTTAAAATGCACTTTCCAGCTTGATGCAAAAAACTCCTCAATATATTCAGCTTTAAAGAAGTCAGGAGCGCCATGCGGGCCATAGAGCACACCAATTTCCCATTCCTTGCCATAACTTGGAATCAGAGCTGTTGCCAAAGCTTCAGGTTCTGCAATCGCTAAAGGTAGATCATCGGCAGGCAGCTCAGGATTCACCATCTTAATCATGTCACCAGCCCGTAACACTCGGCCTGCATGTCCACCAAAATTACCTAAAGCAAAGGTAGAACGGCTACCCAGATATTCCGGCACATTCAGACCATTTCGTACAGCCAGGTAGGTCCGGCATCCAGATTCAACCTGTCCAATTTTTAGGGTTTGGCCTGCTTTTACCTGAATAGGCTGCCAGAAATTTACTGCTTCATCATCCAGACTTACCGGACAAGGTGCGCCAGTTAAAGCAATGATATTTTCTGCATGAAATTTGAGGATTGGACCTTGCAGGGTAAATTCAAACCCGGCGGCGGCCTCGACATTCCCAACAATTTTATTGGCCAGCCGGAAGGCATAATCATCCATTGGGCCTGAAGGCGGTACACCAATATCCCAATACCCGACACGACCCGGATAATCCTGAATCGAACTTTGTGTACCCGGCTGAATCACCTCAATCACATTCGGCACATATTTGAAATCATCCAGCATGCGTGTCCAGATCTGCATCTGTTCAAAACGTGGATCTGAAATAACAGTATGCACATAATCCAGATTGGTACTAATACCATTCAGGCGAGTTTCAGCTAAAGCTGATTTAAGCGTATGAATGGCAGTATCACGATCTTCAGCATGCACAATAATCTTGGCAATCATCGGGTCAAAGTATTGGGAAATTTCAGTTCCGGTACTCACCCAGGTATCAACCCGGACATTTTCCGGAAAAAAGACATCGGTCAAAATCCCTGGACTCGGCTGGAAATTCTTAACTGGATCTTCGGCATAGATGCGTACTTCAATCGCTGCACCTTGAGGCTGAATACTGCTTAGATGCTTCCAATCCAGAGTATCACCTGCTGCAACTTTCAACATGCATTCAATCAGGTCTAAACCGGTCACCATTTCAGTCACCGGATGCTCCACCTGCAAACGGGTATTCACTTCAAGGAAATAAAACTCGTCATGCACTGCATCATAAATAAACTCAACCGTACCGGCACTGCGATATTTCACCGATTTGCCCAGTTCAACTGCCGCCTGATGCAGTTTTTGACGGGTTGCTTCAGGTAAATGAGCCGCTGGGGTTTCTTCCACGACTTTCTGATTACGGCGCTGCAATGAGCAGTCGCGTTCGCCCAAAGCCACCACCTGTCCCTGTCCATCTCCAAAAATCTGAACTTCGACATGACGGGCTTTATCGATAAAGCATTCCAGAAATACTCCGGCATCTTTAAAGAACTGTTCGCCCAGACGTTTTACACTTTCATAGGCCTCCTGAAGTGCTTCTGCATTATCACAACGGGTCAAGCCAATTCCGCCACCGCCTGCTGTGCTTTTAAGCATAACCGGATAGCCAATTTTTTCAGCTTCAGTTAAGGCTTCATCCAGACTATTTAGCAGACCTGTACCGGGAGTCATGGGTACATTGACAGCTGCGGCAAGTTCACGCGCCCTGTGTTTTAAGCCGAATTCCAGAATCTGCTCCGGTGTTGGCCCCATGAAAACAATATTATTTGCTTCGCAGGCACGAGCAAAATCAGCACTTTCTGACAGAAAACCATAACCTGGGAAAATTGCTTCAGCCCCGGTATTCTTGGCTGCAGCAATCAGTTTTTCAATACTTAAATAGGTATCACTCGGTTTGGTCCCTTCTACGGACACTGCAATATCTGCATCAATCACATGCTGTGCATAACGGTCCGTTTCTGAATAGACGGCTATACTGGTTACGCCCATTTTTTTTAATGTGCGAATGGCACGAACGGCAATTTCGCCCCGGTTTGCAATCAGTACAGTTTTAAACATGTGAATCCCCTTTTATTCTCTCTATTTTTTGAATCTGCTGAATGGATCTGTTTCGTTTTTTTCTGATTCAGCTGCTGCATATAAACCCGCTATCGACTATGTTCGCTGCTCTGTGTCGTAGCCTTTGATGCATACCTTCCGCAAATACAGCTTTTTTAAATGCATCGATTTTTGCTTGAAGAGGTGCAGCATTCGCAACCGGAATCCAGACAAGTTCACCCAACTCAACATGGGTAATGCGTTGAGCAAGATGATTCAGTTGAAGCTGTTTTGGCTGATCGGCATCGCGCCATTTTTGGACTGTCCAGCCGATCATTTTCTGATGAAGCATTCTGTATCCATTCTTGTATCCAAGTTTGAATACAGTTATGCAGAACTTATGCCAGTTTAATTTTCTATATTATTTTCAATATTTTAATAAAATTTAAGATGTATAAATTAGGGAGAATTTCGTTAGATGATTGTTTTTGGTTCAGGCTGTTTTCAATTCAGTGCAAAAATTATTCTGCAACTCATATTGTATAATCTGCATCATCTCAACTTTTGCAATGCTCATATAAAAGCCCATCTGTTGATGAGCTTCTAAGTGAACTATTCTATTTGTAGCTTAGTACAGTCATAAAAATTGAGTGTATTAAATACCTGAATTGAAAGGTTTGAATCAGCGTGTATTCGTCATTACGGTATTCACTATTTCACCGGGATCATTAAGTGCTGATAAGGCGTCCCAGACCACATGACATAGGGCAAAGCGGTATCCGGTTGCGTATGTTTAGGATACATATCATAGAAACGAGCTTCAGCACCGACGATCATGACATGGGGACCCGTTTTGACCCAATGATTGCCCGCACTAGGCTTCTTGGCATAGAGATCGACATTACTGGCATCCGTGCCCCCTGCCAGCATATACATGAAGCCTACTTTTCCAACTGTGGGCTGTTTATTCCCCATCCAGGCTTCTGCCCATTCTAGAGCGGCCTGATCCATACACATTGGGTCTGGACCTGGAGTGGTCAGATTATCAGGCATACAGGTAAAACCATTATTGCCCTTGCGCAAGGTACGTATTTTGCCATCTGCACCGACAGCGACAATCGTGGCTGCAGCGGCTACTTTCTTAGGTGCAGCAGTCATGGCACTTGCAATGGCTTTCTTATCGGCAGCAGATGAAGCTGCGCCTGAGCTGGCTTTGCCCGACATGGGCGGTTCAACGGCTAAAGCGGCAGGTGCAGATAGCGCGACCCATCCCGCCATAAGCAGTAATTGAGGAAAATTCATGGCACATTCTCCTTGAATCATCATGAAGAAATTGGATTTAGGTTCAGATCAAGTTGGATTAATCTGTAATTTTTGTAACGTATCCTTATAGAGTTGAGGGATAATTTGAGTTGATCAAAAGAAAGGAGAAGATTTAACTATTGCAGTGAAATTGCGCTACACAGCAATATCAACTGCAATGAAAGACAATATCTTTGGCGCTTAACCACGAAATGCTGCTTCGATCACGGAGATGTCAATTTTCTTCATGGTCATCATCGCATTAAATGCGCGCTTGGCCGCAGCACGGTCAGGACTGTTACAGGCGTTGATGAGGACCGCTGGCGTAATCTGCCAGGAAATGCCCCACTTGTCCTTGCACCAGCCACACTCACTTTCCTGACCGCCATTGCCCACAATGGCATTCCAGTAGCGATCTGTTTCCTCTTGGTCTTCAGTCGCCACCTGAAATGAAAATGTTTCATTATGCTGAAAACCAGGACCACCGTTCAACCCGATGCAGGCAACGCCCATTACTGTAAATTCGACCGTAATGACATCACCTTCTTTCCCAGAGGGATAATCTCCAGGGGCAAGGTTGATCGCGCCAACTGAGGAGCCTGGAAAGGTTTCTGCATAAAATCGTGCTGCACCTTCGGCATCGTCATCGTACCAAAGGCAGACGGTGTTCTTCGCAATATTCATCATCTTCAATCTCCATTGATTTAGGTCTTACGCGTTCTGCCTAAGTCCAATGTGTCCCATATATCGGTCGAGAATAGTTATATGATCCCTTGTCTATCTTTCACCAAAAACAGAATAAACCTACTTTAGAATTGTATTTTTATTGATCGAAAGCTGTTTCAAAGTGCTTAAACTGATGCGTTTCCAGAGTTTGTCACTGAACGATGGATTGCTTGGAAAATCGTGAATCAAAGAAAATGAATTGACCGTTTCGAGATATTAAAAAAATTAGTGATATAAATACTTTTTTAGTTTTTTAACTTTGAGACTGCTGGCAAAATTAGCCGAATTTAAATAACCAGATACGGAATAATATAAAATTGCAGCTCATAATTATTTTTTACTTTTCCAGAATTCCCACTTAGACTAGAGCACAATTTTGTTGCATATGCTTTTTGCCCTATGACCATTCAGGAATTAAGAAGATACCTTCGTAAAACGCGTCGTCATCTCTCTAAATTTGAGCAAAGGCAATCCGCACAAAAAGTTCTAAACCGTCTGATCCGCAGTCCAGAATTTATTCATGCCCAACGTATTGGCCTGTATTTGCATGCTTTTGGGGAGATTCAGACCCAGGCGATTATTGAACGCTGCTTTAAACTGGGCAAACAGGTGTATCTACCAGCGATTTGCGACATGAATCAGCAGCTGGTCTGGATCCGAATCACCCAGCACCAATACCATAACAAGCGCTTTGCCCATCATCGGCTGGGTATGCGAGAGCCCATGAGCACCCGTGGTGTACATGTTTCCAAACTGGATTTATTGCTCATGCCACTATTGGCCTGTGATACTTCGGGCACACGGATTGGTATGGGCGGCGGTTTTTATGATCGTACCTTGGCTTCTGCACCTGGGCGTCCATTCCGTCTGGGGCTGGCGCATGACTTTCAACTGCTGGCACAGCCGTTAAAACGTGAAACATGGGATCAGCCCCTTGATGCTTTAATCACCCCGACAGTTTTTATAAAATTCAAACGTTAATTTTGCAATTTTACCCTTGCTAACTACTTTAAAATCACATAATTAGTCATTTTTCATACAATTTAATCTTAACTGCCCTTGTATTTTTAAAATTACCCATCACTATTAAAAGCATGGCAACACCGTTGTCACTCATTAGGAGTGCTCATGTCTGAAATTATTATGAATCAAGAAACCTTAGAGCCTCAGGTTCCAAGTGTACTACCCCTTTTGGCGCTGCGTGATGTGGTGGTTTATCCGCATATGCAAATTGCGCTGTTTGTCGGTCGTGAAAAATCGATCAATGCAGTTGATGTGGCTCGTAACAGTGACAATCTAGTATTTGTAGTTGCGCAAAAAGATTCGCTTACAGAAGAAATTGATCACGACAATTTATATCAATACGGTACTGTCGCGAAGATTGTGCAAGTTGTGAATCACGAAAATGATGAAAACTGTATTAAAGTCCTGATTGAAGGCCTGCATCGTGCCAAACTGAAAACCATCATTGACGAAACTGAGTATCTGACAGCAGAGCATGAACTCAGCCCAATGACGGTGAGCGTCGATGCAGACACCCAAGCTGTGCGCTTGCAGGAATTACGTGCGCTTTTCGCTCAATATGCAGAAGCGAAACTTCGTAATGCGCGTGAACTGATCACCGCAGCCAACAAAATTGAAGATCTATTACAGTTATTGTTCTTCGTCGCAACCCGTGTTCCATTGAATATTGATGTCAAACAGAAATTCCTGGAACATGACGAATTCGAAGCGCATTTGACTGAGTTGATGACTTATCTATTGCAACAGTCTGAAGAACAACAGATTGAGCAAACCCTGCATGACTCTGTTAAACGTCAGATGGAAAAGAACCAGCGCGAATACTTCCTGAATGAAAAAATGAAAGTCATTCAGCGCGAGCTTTCTGATATGAACGGCGGCGCGGAAGATGATGTCGCTGAAATTGAAAAACGTCTTGCTGAAGCAGATTTGCCTGAGCATGTACGCAAGAAAGCTGAAAACGAGTTCCGCAAGCTGAAAGCGATGCAGCCTGCTTCGAGTGAAGCTGCTGTGGTACGCAACTATCTGGAAGTGATTCTAGATACACCGTGGAATAAAGCCAGCAAAGTCAGCATTAACCTGAACAAAGCACAGGAAATTCTGGATGCAGACCATTATGGTCTGGACGATGTCAAAGATCGCATTGTGGAATATCTGGCAGTTCAGTCACGTGTGAAAAAATTACGTGGTCCGATTCTATGCTTGGTTGGTCCTCCAGGTGTTGGTAAAACTTCACTCGGTGAATCGATTGCCAAAGCAACTGGTCGTGAGTTCGTGCGTATGGCGCTGGGCGGCGTACGTGATGAAGCGGAAATTCGCGGTCACCGTCGTACCTATATCGGTGCGATGCCAGGTAAAATTGTGCAGTCATTGACTAAAGTGGGCGTAAAAAACCCGTTGTTCCTGCTCGATGAAATCGACAAGATGGCGCAAGACTACCGTGGTGATCCTGCTTCTGCGATGCTTGAAGTACTAGATCCATCACAAAACAGCAAGTTCAGTGATCATTACTTGGATCTGGATCTGGACCTGTCTGAAGTGATGTTTATCTGTACCGCAAACAGTATGAACATTCCTGAGGCGCTGCTGGACCGTATGGAAGTGATTCGTCTTCCGGGTTATACCGAAGAAGAGAAAGTCAATATTGCGGACCGTTACCTTGTTCCTAAAGCCATCAAGAACAATGGTCTACGTGCTAAAGAGTTGACCGTGCATGAAGAAGCAATTCGTGACATCGTGCGTCGTTATACCCGTGAAGCCGGTGTTCGTAACCTTGAACGTGAAGTGTCAAAAATTGCACGTAAAGTGGTGAAAGAGGCTGTTAGCAAGAAATCTAAAAACCTTCAGGTTGAAGTGACCGCAGCGAATCTTCCAGAATACTTAGGTCCACATAAATTTGACTACGGTATGGCGGAAGAAGAAGCGCAAATTGGCCGTGTAAATGGTCTGGCTTGGACTTCTGTCGGCGGTGAATTACTGACCATTGAAGTTGCAGCAGTACCAGGTAAAGGCAAGTTCATTACCACCGGTTCTCTTGGCGATGTCATGAAAGAATCGATTACTGCTGCAATGACTGTAGTGCGTACCCGTGCGGATGAACTCGGCATCGAAGCCTCGCGCTTTGAAGAAACCGACGTGCATGTGCATTTACCTGAAGGCGCAACACCGAAAGATGGTCCATCGGCAGGTTTGGCTTTGACTACAGCACTGGTATCTGCTTTCACGGGTATCCCGATTCGTCCGGATATCGCGATGACAGGTGAAACCAGTCTGGGCGGTCGTGCGCTGCGTATCGGTGGCTTGAAAGAGAAACTTTTGGCAGCCCATCGTGGTGGCATCAAGCTGGTATTCATTCCACAGGAAAACGTACGTGACCTGGCGGAAATTCCAGAAAATGTCAAAGAAGGTCTAGAAATTAAAGCCGTAAAATCGATTGATGAGATTTTACCGCTGGCACTGACCTCTTTGCCAAAAGCCTTGGTTAAAGCACCAATTGTGAAAACCAAAGAAGAAGCGAAAGCAGCGCGTCATTAAGACTTGATGTTTCGTATAAAAAACCCTGCTTCGGCAGGGTTTTTTATTGAGTTATTGAATAAAACAACTGAATTATGGCTGTAGTGCCATCGTAACCAATCCATCAATCACATGAGTCATCTTGTTCAGATCAAGCTTGTCGAGGGTATCCAATTCGGTATTGTAATAAGGATTACGATAACTCGCAGTATCGGTAATCAGCATGGTCGAATAGTTGAATTTGGCATAATTCAGATAGCCCGAGAAATTCATATCCTGAGCAAAACTTGGGCTGACAAAGCGTTGACATTCCAGACGGTTAAAACGCTGCATGGCATCACAATAATCTCCAGTCAGGCCAGTTGAGGCTAAATGCCCAATGGCTGCAATGAAATTGCCATGTCGTGGATAAATCCATTTTAATCCCACCGGATAGCTCTGCACCTGATGTTCATCAAAATAACCAATCGAATCCAGAATCACCACGCCCTCAATTTTCTGCTTCTGCTTTTTTAAAGACTTGGCATGCATATAACTGCCCATATGTTCTGTCTTGAAAAAAGGCGGCTCTTCAAGCGTATAGAAAGCAAATTCGACATCATGTTTGAGCTTGGATTTTTGCAGGGCCAGTAATCTTGCAGTTTCCAGTAAACCCGCTACCCCTGAGGCATTATTATCAGCACCGTTTCGGGCACTAAAGACATCATAATGTGCCCCCATCACCATCTTGGTTTTGGCTTGAGTATCCAAGCTACAGATGACATTTCGGTAACTCAGGTTATTGACCACATAAACCTGAAACTGGCATGGAATACCAAAGCGCTGCATCTGTCCTTTGATCCAGGCAGATACCCGATTCAGCTCTTTTAGATTTTTATAATTTCGGTATTCATCGACACTCATGATCTGGCTAAAAAATAATTCCAGATGAGAGACCTGAGCATTTTTGCTCGAATTGGCTGCACAGAGACTAGGCCCCATGAGGCCTATCAGTAACAGCAGCACAGTACAACATCCTTTTATCATGACACTGTTCCGCATTTATTATTATTCCATTCCTTTATCAAGCGGATACTTGAACTAAGGACATTAAAGCAACACTAAATCTCTCATTTCAATTTCAATTTGTTTCCCTGCTCAACTTCATGTTGTTTGATCGTTATAATGAGGTATCCAATTATTGATCTGTCTGTATGAAAATCCGTATCCTGACCATTGGTCAAAAAATGCCAGCGTGGGTGCTGACTGGTTTTGAAGATTATTTCAAACGTATTCAGCCTTTTGTACAGACCCAGATTATTGAACTGCCGATGGCCAAGCGCGGGAAAAATGATTCTGAAGCGGATATTCTGAAATACCGTAATATTGAGGGCGACAGTATTTTAAATGCGCTCAAGCAGAATGAAACCCTGATTGCGCTTGAAGTGGGCGGACGTGAATTCAGTACCGAAAAACTGGCTGAAACCATGAAAGGCTGGATGCTGGAAGGCAATGATGTAGCACTTGCGATTGGCGGGCCGGATGGTCACTCAGAAGCCGTGCGTAAAGCTGCTGCATGGCACTGGTCACTTTCCAAGTTAACCCTGCCGCATCCACTGGTACGTGTCATGCTGATCGAGCAGCTTTATCGTGCCATGAGCATCAATAACAACCATCCTTATCATCGGGCAGGCTAATGATTTTGCTGAAGCGTTCTTTATATGCAACGTTTTGTTGAATAATATCTCCTGCTCTTATTTCTATTTTTCTGCATTATTGAGGCATCTTTCCAGATGTGGTTTGAATTATGAACTTACAAACGTTGCCCGGCTTATTTATTTCTCATGGCTCTCCTATGCTGGCGCTAAATCCTGAGCAAGTGGGTCCTGCCTTGCATCGTTTGAGCGAAAATCTGCCACGCCCGGAAGCGATTATTGTGATGTCTGCGCATTGGGAAAGTGATGCGCTGGAAGTGAGTAGCGCAATTCGCCCAGAAACCTGGCATGATTTTCGTGGTTTCCCGCCCGAACTCTATCAATTGCGCTATCCTGCGCCGGGAAATCCTGAACTGGCCGAAAAAGTCTTAGGCTTGCTGGCCAATGCCGGTTTTTCTGCACATGCCAACAGTACCCGTCCGCGTGATCATGGTGTATGGATGCCGCTGCTACATATGTATCCAGATGCCAGCATTCCCGTGGTAGAAATTTCCTTACCCATGTCGATGAGCGCGGATGAGATTTATCAGATTGGTCAAAGCCTGGCACCTTTACGTGAACAGCAAATCCTGCTGATTGGTTCGGGCAGCATTACCCATAATTTACGTGAACTGTCTTGGGATGGAACGGCTGCTGATGTACCCGAATGGGCTTCAGGTTTCCGTAATTTTGTGGTGCATAAACTGACACACAGCGATTATGACGCGGTACTGGACTGGTCCAATATTCCGCATATGGCGCGCAATCATCCAACGCTGGAACATTTTGCTCCGATTTTCTTTGCGATGGGCACAGGTCAGCGCTTTAGTCTGGTACATAGCAGTTTCAGCATGGGTTCACTCGGCATGGATATTTATCGCTTCGATTAATCTTGCTTCAGCGCTAAAATCTTAATCATGGATACATTTTGCAACTCAAAGCTGCGAAATGTATCCATATTTTTTTGCAATCTATCCATTATTATTGTTTGAACTTTATATACTTCATTATAAGTCCATGAAATTAAAATTTATTGTGCTGGCATTATTGCCTTTAACTTTTGCAGCCTGTCAGTCCAGTGATATTCAACGAGCTGGAGATCTTGCAATGGCCACCATACAACAAAAAAATGCAGATCAGATTCTTCCAGCCTATTACTGGGAACTGAATCGTGGACTAGAACGACCAATCGTACTCAGTTTTGATGCTCAAGGCCGTCTGAGCGCGGTGACGGGCTGTAATGGACTTGGGACGACCTGGTCAGTAAAAAACAGTATCATCACCACCAGCGAAGTTGTAGGCACTGAAATGGCCTGCGATGCAGCATTGATGGAGCAGGAACGTTTTGTCAGCCAGCTTTTACAGAAGCGTGACATTCCTTTTACGCTCAATGCCACAGATCCTAACAAGCCGACTTTGACGTTGATGGCCGCAAATGGTCAAGCGTATGAATTTATCGGGAAAATGACTCCGGAAACCAAATACCAAGGTCAGGCTGAAACAATTTTTCTGGAAATTTCCCCCGATACCAAACAATGTACCGGCGTAACCCAACAAAGCTGCTTGCAAGTCAAAGAAGTGAAATATGATCAGAATGGCCTGAAAACTCAGGTGGATAAAGACTGGACTTTATTCTATGACCAGATCGAAGGTTTTCAGCATTCACCAAATGAACGGCAGATTATTCGGGTCAAACGTTTTGAAATTAAGCATCCGGCAGCCGATCAATCGAAATATGCCTATATTTTTGATATGGCGGTTGAGCGTAAAATAGTTAAGGGTGCTCTCTAAAACTAAAAATACCAGATATAAAAAAACCGGGGCAACAGCCCCGGTTTTTTCAGCTTAGACTAAGTCAGACTTAGAATACGCCTTGAGCAAGCATTGCATCAGCAACTTTTACGAAGCCAGCAATGTTCGCACCGTCAACATAGTTCACAGTACCGTCTTCCTTAGTACCGAATTTTACGCAGTTGCGGTGAATTTCTTTCATGATTGCGTGTAAGCGCTCGTCAACTTCTTCGAAAGTCCAGCCTAAACGCAATGCGTTTTGAGACATTTCAAGACCAGAAGTTGCCACACCACCTGCATTTGATGCTTTACCTGGCGCATAAAGAATTTTCGCTTCAACGAACTTCTCAACCGCTTCAAGTGTAGAAGGCATGTTCGCGCCTTCAGCCACACAGATTACACCGTTTGCAAGAAGCTGAGCAGCGTCGTCTGCATCCAGTTCGTTTTGAGTCGCACATGGCAATGCGATATCACACTTGATACCCCAAGGACGTTGTCCTTCAAGATATTCGAAACCGTGTTTAGATGCGAATTCTGAGATACGGCCACGTTTTACATTTTTAAGTTCCATGACTTCAGCAAGAAGTGCATCAGTGAAACCGTCTTTAACGTGAACTGTACCCGCAGAGTCAGAAAGTGAAACCACTTTCGCACCGAGGTACATTGCTTTTTCAGCAGCATATTGCGCAACGTTACCAGAACCTGAAATCGCAACGACTTTATCTTTGAAGCTTTCGCCACGAGACTTGAGCATTTCCTCAGCGAAATACACAGTACCGTAACCCGTTGCTTCCGGACGTGCCAATGAACCACCGAAAGTTAAACCTTTACCAGTGAATACACATGCCGTGTCGTTACTTAATTTTTTCATCATGCCGGCCATGTAGCCCACTTCACGACCGCCTACACCAATATCACCTGCAGGGATATCTGTGTTCGCACCAAGGTGACGATACAGCTCGATCATTAAAGCCTGGCAGAAACGCATGATTTCGCCTTCTGATTTGCCTTTAGGGTCAAAATCAGAACCGCCTTTACCGCCACCCATAGGAAGTGTGGTTAAAGCATTTTTAAATGTTTGCTCAAAGCCTAAGAATTTTAGGATTGAAAGATTCACTGAAGGGTGGAAACGCATACCACCTTTAAATGGACCGATCGCTGAGTTGTACTGTACGCGGAACGCACGGTTTACTTGAGTCTGACCTTGGTCATCTACCCAAGAAACTCGGAACTGGATCGCACGTTCTGGCTCAACTAGACGCTCTAGTAAACCATGTGCTGCGTATTGTGGGTTCTTTTCAATGAACGGCCACAAACTGGTCATCACTTCTTCTACAGCTTGAAGAAATTCTGGTTGATGTGCATCACGTGATTTTACGTAATCTAGGAACTCATTAAGTGTGTTGTATTTCAACGCTTAATCCTCAGCAGAAAATGGATCAAAATTGGTCAAATTTACAATCAATGTTAAATTTTGGCGCAAAATATTAAATATCTTTTGTAACTAATCTACAATACTTTTTTTGAAAATACTTTAAAATTAATTTGATAACAAATATTTATATTGATTATGAAATTTTTTTCTATGTCAGGAAATGCCAATCGAATCAAGGCTTAGATTCAGATTTATGCCTAATAATAAGGCACAAGTTGACCCTTAATTGCGCACGACTTAGGAGTTTAAAAATATGTTAAAATTGATATATCGACATATTTTGTTTCACTTACTCTCTCATGCTTGCCATGAGTAACGCTGGTTATACATGAATTCGCCCATTTCTCTGGTCCAATCAATTGATGCTTTACTCCCTCAAACCCAATGTGGACTCTGCGGTCATCGTGACGGATGTTTACCTTATGCCCAGTCGATTGCTGAGGGGGAAAATGCCAATAAATGTGTGCCGGGCGGACAGCCTGTTGCCGATGCTTTGGCTGCATTATTAAATCGCCCTAAACTTATGGCTGAAGAAAGTGTCTGGCCAGTTCAAGCCGATGGTCGACCTCAGCGCATCAAAGCCGTAATTCGTGAAGATGAATGTATTGGCTGTACCAAATGTATTAGCGCCTGCCCGGTCGATGCGATTATTGGTTCCGGTAAACTGATGCACACCATTCTGACCGATCTATGTACGGGCTGTGAGTTATGTATTCCCCCCTGTCCGGTAGACTGCATCGATTTGGTTGAAGATCAACAACCCTTGCCGACTGAAGCACAGCGTCTTGCGGAACAGGATGATCTGCGTCAGCGTTACTATGCGCACATCCAGCGTGAAGAAAAACGGCGTACCGATCGTAAGGGACCTGTGGTCCGTGCAGAAATTGATACTGCCCTGTTTGCCCGTTTCTCTGCTTTAAATGAGCAACTTCCTGTGATTGAAGTCGCGAGCAAGCCAGAGAATGCACCTATAGCTTTCGATTCCAAGACCACGATTGAACTGGCAAAACTACGTACCCAAATTAAAAAACTGGAAAAACAGCTTTCGGTTCGTGAAGATGCCCGAAAACGCACCCAACTGGAAGAACTGACACAGCAATTACAGGCTTTACAGGGATAGAACATGACCACAGCAAAGGCCAAGCCCGTTAAAAACATGACCAAAAAGCAGATTCAGACCTTTTTTGAACGCCTGCGTGAACAGCGGCCTAACCCAAAAACTGAGCTGAATTATTCCAATCCCTTTGAATTACTGGTCGCGGTCACGCTCTCTGCTCAAGCTACCGATGTCAGCGTCAACAAAGCCACAGACAAACTCTTTCCAGTCGCCAATACACCGGAAGCCATTTATGCGCTAGGTGTGGACGGCTTGAAGGAATATATCAAGACCATTGGTTTATATAACTCGAAAGCGGTCAACGTGATTAAAGCCTGCGAGATGCTGATTCAGAAGCACAACAGCATCGTACCGGACAATCGTGCAGACTTAGAAGCCCTGCCGGGTGTAGGTCGTAAAACGGCGAATGTGGTACTGAATACGGCCTTTGGTCAGCCGACCATGGCGGTTGATACCCATATTTTCCGGGTAGGTAACCGTACCGGACTAGCGGTTGGCAAAAATGTGTTGGAAGTTGAACACCGTCTGGTCAAAGTCATTCCCAAGGAATTTATCATTGATTCACATCACTGGCTGATTTTACACGGTCGTTATACGTGTATTGCGCGCAAACCGAAATGTCATGAATGTGTAGTATCCGATGTGTGTAACTGGCCGGATCGGTTTGAATTTGGTGCAGCCCGCCAAATTGCAGTGAAAAATATTGAGCTTGCTGAATAGAACGGCGTGATCAAGCTGGGATAAAAATAGGTGACCAATGTGTCACCTTTTTATCGACTATGAGAAGAGTGCTTTTCGTTCAAACCAAATTCTTAGCTGAGCTGAACTATTATGGATTATTTATCCTGATCTTGTTCAGCCTTTTCCTGCTGCTTGCGCTGTTCAAGTTCGGCTTGTAATTTTGGATGGAGCTGGCGCTCAGGTCGCTTTGCTGCATTTTCAGCACGTTCTTCCTGACGTACTTTGTTGAGCATTTTAAAACTGAAATAGAACAGACCTACCAATACTGCCAGAAAGACTACCATCAACACCAATACGCCAAATTTCATAGCAACAAGTACCCCGTTCAAATACGCAATAAAAAAGAGCCCTAATATGACTTAGGGCTCTCCGATTGTCAAAATCATCGTCAGCCGATTATTTTGCCTGATCCAGAATCGCGAAAAGATCAGTTTGAACTTCATCGATTGGACGTAAACCATTTAGCTTGTCATAAGTTGGTGCATTTTCACCAGACGCTGCACGGCCTTGGTAGAAACCAACCAGTTGCTCGGTTTCAGTATGGTAAGAACCTAGACGCTTACGAATGGTTGCTTCCTGGTCATCAGGACGTTGAACCAGATCTTCACCCGTTTCGTCATCTTTACCTTCCACTTTTGGCGGGTTGTAAACGATGTGATAGACACGGCCAGATGCAGGATGCTGACGACGGCCAGAAAGACGTTGTACGATTTCTTCATCTGGTACATCAATTTCAATCACGTGATCAATTGCAATGCCTTCTTTTTCCAAGGCTTCTGCTTGAGGAATGGTACGCGGGAAACCATCAAAAATGCAGCCGTTTACACAGTCAGGTTGCGCAATGCGCTCTTTCACCAGACCAATGATCAACTCATCAGAAACCAAACCGCCATTGTCCATGACACTTTTAGCTTGTAGACCTAATTCAGTTCCTTCACGAATTGCAGCACGGAGCATATCACCGGTTGAAATTTGTGGGATATTGTAGCGCTTACAGATCAACTGAGCTTGTGTACCTTTACCTGCTCCAGGTGGTCCGAGTAAGATAATGCGCATATATAAACATCCTCATTTAAACAATATGTATGACGCCACGACCACAATCACCCGATTGTGTCCCCCGACATCTCATTATAAGAAAGCCACAAACAAATGGATTAAACCCGCGACAAAACCGGTTACCCCACCCAATAAAATCAGAATCCATTCATCTTCCTGAAATGCAGGACGTAAAAGATTCTGAAACTCCTTCGGAGTCAACTCACGTATGCGGTCTCTAAACATTTGATAGATTTTCTGTGCACGGCTCGCATTAAATGCTGGGTCGCATACAGGTACCATCGTAATTTCAATCGAGCGATCGATCAAGTCCGTCTTGAGTTTTGCATACTCTTTTGGTCCTAAAGACAGCTGTAAAGAGGTCCGAACCAGGGGTGTTTCCATAATTTCATTAATATGACGTTTGATAATGCGGCGGGTTTTGTCTTTTCTGCCGCCATACATCATCTCGGTCATGATCGATTTTAACGTAATCAGGTCTTCTGTGACTACACTTGCGAAGACGTCAGAGACTTCATCCTGACGTTTCATAAATGCGCCTTGTATGTTATAGGTGCCGATACGAGGAATCACCGGCTTAATCCACGGAAACTTGCGATTTGTGGTACGGGCAAAGAATTGCGGGTACTTTACTGGGTGTGGATAGAGTGGGTTGAATACCATCCAGATCGCGATCCAGTTGGTCAAAAAGCCCCAGATCGCAGCCCAGAACGGTACAGTCCAGTGCCACGGCACTACAAACCAGACAATCATCTGGAAAATCCCAAAGAACATCCCGATGAGGGCACTGATATGCCAGATAAAATTGATCTCTTTTTGACCCACCTTCAGGAACATACGCACCATCAAGCGACGGTCGCCTTCCATCTGGCTCACTACCATTTCACGCATATCTACAAGTGACTCGACGTTCATGGTCAGCTCAGTCACTAATTCACGCAAAATTGCCGGCATTTGTTTTTGTGCTTGTGCATAAATTCTGCGCTTAATAGCAAAAGGTAGGTTTTCCCAGAGCACCGCATTGCGATCCATCATCACTTCATCAATCAGGTGTTCCAGTTCGAAACCGACCTGCTCGCCAATGATGCGTGCCATATCATCCGGATCCATCGCCTGTAAAAATTCGCGGATAGAGCCTAATTTTGACAGTGTGTTATCGGTAATAATGCCTGAAATACGTCCAGCTTTGCGTGGCACAATCCCTTGCCAGCCCACAGGTAAAGGCCCGAGATGGAAACCCCAAAAATTGATCGGATAAAAGACCATTTTCAGCGCCATCCAGACGTGAGCCCAAGTTACAAATGCAGTCACTGGAATAATGCTGAGCACGGCCCAAAAATCCGGGCGGTTTACAAAGGTTTGCCACAACTCGTTGACGTACTCAAGCATGCATAACTTCCATATTTAATTTTTTGTTCACAGAATACACATATTAATAAGGTCGAATATTTTGTCTATAAACCGATACTTAAAGTATAGGAAAATTGTAGCCGGGGTTCTGTTTCAGCCACAGCACGACCATTTCGGTCTTCGAGTTTCTCTCCGGCACCGATCCCGATACTAAAACTGCTGATCCGTTCTGAACTAAGCAAAACATAGGCCAAATCAACGCCAGCACCTAAACAGCCTTCATACTCGCCATCAACCTGTTTGCTGTCGATATGCCCGGCATAAACCCCGACATAATAACCATTTTTGTCTTTGCCGGTGAGATGTGCAGGATAACGAAAGCCTGCCTGACCGCCAATCGTACGATCATCATCCAGAAAAACACCACCTTTCACATAAGCAATCCCATAAGGGTTCACCCATTCGGTATTTAAATGCAGTAATTTCTGGGTAAAACCAACACCCACATTAAAGGCTTTTGCCTGAGCAGGCTCTATTTTGGTTGCAGTATTATTAATCTGATCATGTGCATAAGCCCCGTTCGCCCACAATGCAAACGCTAACAAAGGGTAAACCTTGTTCATTCCTTCACCATCTTCCTTAATTATAGTTTTTGGTATAGTCCTATTTTTATTAGATTTTACTCTAGCAGAATTATCACAACTCTTATATACAGCACTTTACAATTTTAATGTCTGCAAAGTCAAAGCTTAAAGGAACTGATTGTAAGGGCAGTTTTTCATTATCAAATCAAGTGCAGTTGCGTTAGAATACTCCACTTTGATTCTTTTCTACCACTCTCAGGTCTTAAGTCGATCGCGTATGAAGCAGCACTTTCCTTTAAAAAATGCACAACAAGAAAAGCGCATCTATCGCAGTCGAGTCTTGATTTCCATGGGGATTGTCATTTTCTTTATGCTGCTGCTGGTCAGCCGCTATGCCTATTTGCAACTGTTCAACTTTGAAAGCTTTACTACAGCTTCTGATGAAAACCGGATTCGTCTGCAACCCCTCCCCCCAGCGCGCGGTTATATTTATGACCGAAACGGCGTTCTGCTGGCCGATAACTATCCGGTATTTACTGCCACTTTAAGTCGTGCCGACGTACAGGATATCGATCAAACGCTCGAACGCCTCAAACCGATTCTGGAACTGACCGAAGAAGACCTGGAACGCTTTCAAACCCGGAT
This sequence comes from Acinetobacter sp. RG5, assembly GCF_031844265.1. Lineage (GTDB taxonomy): Bacteria > Pseudomonadota > Gammaproteobacteria > Pseudomonadales > Moraxellaceae > Acinetobacter. Next base: position 418,768 of record NZ_JAUZUV010000001.1, read on the forward strand.
TAAAACAGCACGTAAAACCGAACGGGTTTCAATCAAGCTCAACCTGAATGAAAATGATATTGCCCGTTTCAGTGAAGTGAAATATCAATTTCCGGGCGTGAATATTGAAACCCAGATGACCCGCTACTATCCGCATGGTGACCTGTTTGCACATGTGATTGGTTATGTCGGTCGGATTAATGACAAAGAACTGAAATCAATTGATAAGGATCTCTATGCTGGAACCAACCTGATCGGAAAAATCGGTGTGGAAAAATCCTATGAAGAACTTTTACATGGTGTGCCGGGAAATGAATCGGTAGAAGCAGATGCCTTTGGTAATGTGCTGCGTCATTTGGGCCGTAAAGATCCGGTACGTGGTAATGATCTGTTCCTGTCACTGGATTACGGCTTGCAGGTAGTCGCTTCGGAGCAACTGGCCGGGCGTCGTGGCGCGATTGTGGCGATGAATCCCAAAACCGGGGAAATTCTGGCGCTGGTCTCCAGTCCAAGTTTTAACCCGAATCTGTTTGTGACTGGGATTAGCACCAAAGATTATTCCTACTTACGTGATAACCTTGATCAGCCGCTATATAACCGGGCGGTTCAAGGAACTTATCCTCCAGGTTCGACCATTAAACCGATGTTTGGCCTGGGTGGCCTTCATTATGGTCTGGTCGATTGGGATACAGCAATTTCCGATCCCGGCTATTTCACACTTCCGGGCGATTCGCATAAATTCCGCGACTGGAAAAAGTCAGGACACGGCGTAGTCAACTTGCATAAATCGCAAGTAGTCTCCTGTGATACTTATTTCTATGTCATGTCCTACCGCATGGGTATTGAAAAAATGAATGCCTGGATGCGTCAGTTTGGCTTTGGGGAAAAAACCGGGGTGGACTTACCAAGTGAAAGCTCAGGACTGTATCCAAACCCGGAATGGAAAATGCGTACCCGCAAGGCCAAATGGTCACGTGGTGAAACCATTTCTGTCAGTATTGGTCAGGGTGCTTTTACTTCAACGCCATTGCAGCTGGCTATGGCCACAGCCATTACCGCCAACCATGGCAATAAAGTCATTCCCCATGTTCTGCGCGAAAGTCGCGGTGCCAAACCGTTCAAGGTGCATAATGGCACGCATGGCAAGATCGATTTTAATGGTCAGGAAGAAGACTGGATCAAGATGCGTGATGCGATGGTGGACGTGATTCAATCCGGTACAGGCCGAGGCATCAAAAGCGGCTTACAATATTCTATTGCCGGAAAAACCGGTACGGCACAGGTGAAAAGTATTGCTCAAGGCAAGCGCTATAATGAATCCTTATTGACTGACCGTCAGCTGGATCATGGTCTGTTTGTCGGTTTTGCACCTGCTGAAAATCCTGAAATCGCGATTGCGGTTATTCTGGAAAATGGTCGCGGTGGTAGTGCCGCAACGGCTCTGGCCCGTCCAATTTTTGATTACTGGTTACTGCATAAAGATAAAAATCCGGTACGCCCACAAGGCCACCAATTAAGTGGTGGTCTGATGACGGCCGGAATCAAGCCAGCTGAATTGCCAAGTGGTGCAGGCATGTTGAGTCAGGATGCAGCATCTAGTGCCGTTCCAGCCAGTGACCAGCCCGACAATGCTGCTCCGACTTCTGCAAATACGGCTGCATCTCCCGCAGCAACACCTGCTCCGACACCGGTAGAGCGAGATTAAAGATGAAAAACCAGCTTCGAATTATTGGTGGTGACTGGAAACGCCGCCAACTGCCTTTTGCCAGCATTGAGGGTTTGCGCCCGACGCCTGACCGTGTTCGGGAAACACTGTTTAATTGGCTGATGTGGGATGTACAAAATGCCCAGGTGTTGGATATTTGTGCCGGTTCTGGGGCATTGGCGTTTGAGGCATTATCGCGTGGTGCTGCATCAGTGGTGATGATTGAGCCGGATCGTACTCAGGCACAATTTCTGACCCAAAATCTGGAACTTTTAAAAGTCACCAAAGCACGTGCACAATTAAAAGTGGCTACGGCGCAGCAAGCTTTGTCTACCCTTCAGGCACAGTTTGATCTGGTTTTTCTAGATCCGCCATATAGCCTGGATTTATGGGAAGAACTAGCGCTAAAGGCAGATCCTCTGATCAAGGACAATGCCTATATTTATGTAGAAGCAGATCGTGATTTACAATTACTTAAATTACCGTCCTCATGGCGTTTAATTAAAAATACCAAAGCCGGTACAGTTCGTGCGGGGCTTTATCAAAAAAGTATTTCTTGATTTAAATTGTTTTGAAGAGCCATTAAAAAAGGATTCCTCAGTGGAATCCTTTTTGTCATTGTAGTCAGTCAAATTTAAAGACTGTGATTAACGATCACGGCGCCAGTCGCGGTTATCTCGGTCACGTTTCCAATCCCGATGATCTTTATGGTCCTTATTTTTCCAGTCATGATTTCTGTGGTCTCGATCATAATGTCCATTACGATCTCTGTTGCCACGATAATCATCATCCCAAGGATCAACCACACAACCGGTTAATGACACAGCCAATACAGAAAGTAATATCACTTTTTTCATCATGTCCATCACCTCTTACTGCACTCTGTCAGTATCAGGCGAGTTCATGGAGAGTGAACGGAGCCATTGTTGCACTCTTGTAGAGATTTATGCATGTTTTATGCATGGCCGTAAACCTCTTTTTTCTTAATTAGCATTCATGCTTTTATGAGAATTTGAACTTTCATTTGCATAAATCCAGCTAAATGGAAGCTTGGCTTTTGTTTAAATCTTGAGAATACTGCTGCCTTTGCTTATGACCTGATCTTTATGACTTGGCTGTTATTTATTCTTGGTGCAATGGTCGCAGGTTTTGTCCAGGGGCTGACCGGCTTTGCCTTTGCCCTGATCGCCATGTCTTTCTGGGTCTGGGTGCTGCCTCCGCAACTGGCCGCACCCTTGCTGGTATTTGCCTCGATCTGGAGTCATGTGATTTCACTCAATCAGGAACAAAAGCAGTCGGTTTTATCTAGACAGTTGGTGCTGCCTTATCTGATTGCTGGTCTGATTGGCGTGCCGCTGGGTACTTATCTGTTGCAGATCATTCAAGCAGATACCTTTAAGATGATCTTGGGATTTTTTCTGGTACTGTGGTGTCCGGTGATGCTATTCAATCCGCAATTCAAAACAATTCAGCATTCAGGAAAATTGACTGATAGCTGCATCGGTTTTATTGGCGGAATTTTAGGAGGACTGGGCGGTTTTTGCGGTGCCATTCCTTCGGCCTGGGTGATGTTAAAACAATTACCCAAAACCCAGCAGCGCTATATTTTACGGCACTTTAATTTTGCAATTCAGCTTTTCACGCTGGGTACTTATGTATGGCAAGGCCTGATCAATCAAAGCCATTTACCCTATATGGCCTTGCTGATTGTTTTTGTGAGTATTCCGGCAATTTTAGGCGCAAAACTATTTTATAAAATTTCGGAATTACTGTTCAAACGCATGATCTTAAGTTTACTCTTTAGTGCAGGCTGTTTTCTATTAGCGTCCCAATTCATTTAAACACAAGATCAAGCCGAGTCTGTCTTCCCCGCTAAAGCTTGAATCCGTTGAAATAACTGCTATGTTAAGGCCAATCTTTGTAAATATAGATCATCATTATGCAGATTCGTGATCAGATTGTTCTTGTTACTGGTGGTGCACGTGGTTTGGGTTTAGCCATTACTCAGGCTTTACTGGCTGAGGGCGCGCGCGTGGTCGTCAATTATCATAGCAGTCAGCAGCAAGCTGAACAGCTGGCCCAGCAGTATCCTGAACAGGTATTTATTTATCAGGCAGATGTGACCCAAGCTGATCAGGTACGTGCTTTATTTGCCGCGGCTAAAACCCATTTCGGGGAAGCGATTCATGCTGTAGTCAATAACGCACTGATTCAATTTGAATTTAATGGCGATGCACGCCCTAAAGTAGACACGCTGACTTGGGACATGTTGCAACGGCAATTTAGCGGTGCTGTACAGGCTGCCTTAAATACCACGCAGGCCGCTCTGGATGATATGAAACAGGCAGGCTTCGGCCGGATCGTAAATATTGGTACAAACCTAGTGCAAAATCCGGTGGTTCCTTATCATGACTATACCGCCGCCAAAGCAGCATTATTGGCCTTTACCCGCACCACGGCGCAGGATTTGGGGCAATATGGCATTAATGTGAATATGCTCTCTGGAGGTCTGTTACAAACGACCGATGCCAGCAAGGCCACACCTGACTTTGTTTTTGACCTGATTGCTCAATCGACACCTTTACGCCGCGTGATTACACCCGAAGAATTCGCTGCTGTAATCCTGATGTTTTTGTCACCTTATTCACGTGCCATCACAGGACAAAACCTGATTGTAGATGGTGGCTTGGTTAAAGGTTAGATGTTTAGAGAATGAACCTGGATTTTCAAATTCTGTTGTTCTATTTTTTAACCATTTGGTAGATTAAAAAGGTTTTGTGACTGGGTTTTACTTCTACAATAGTGCGCTCCCATAAAACCTTTAGTCTACTTTCCATGAAATTTATCACGACATTGCTCAGTACCTTGCTACTGGCAGGTTGTATGTCCAGCGATTTGAAAAAGTCCGAACAATTACTGCAAAATTTCCATTGTGCCAAGGTAGATACCGCCCAAATGCCACATAACAGTATGACCGACTATTATCAGCAGATGTTGTATAGCAGCAAATCAAAGGTCGAATCTTATATCAAGCAATATCATCAGGGTGAAGAGCTGTTTGACCTGCCACTGCATGAAGTAGTAGAACAGCAATATGATCTTTATAAAGATGCCTGCCAAAATCTGGGTGGAATTTTACCCGCTTCTGAAAATGCATCTTAAGTCTGTCAATCTTCATAATGATTAGGCAATAAAAAAGCAGGAGAATTTTCCTGCTTTTTTTCAACTCAATTTTAATTCTGATAATAGCGCTGATCTACACTAAAGCATTCAGGGAATTTTGGTTGAATCTCTGCATAAAATGCCATGATTTCTGCCATATCTTTTTCATAATCCCCTGTCGGATAAACGATTTTACCTACGCCAGTTTTCTTCTTGGCATAGTCCATATAGGCCAATGCAATCGGCACACCGGCACTAATCGCTACATGATAAAAACCTGTCTTCCACTGTTCCTGTTTGGCACGAGTTGCTTCTGGCGTGACCAGCATGACCAGTTTAGGATGAGTCTTGAATAAGTCTGTCATCAGCTGAACCATGCTCGGACGAGGCTCACCCGGCTGTTTAGGACGGCGATCGATCCCGATACCGCCCATAGCACGCACAAAAGGTCCAAATGGCAATTTCATATAACTGTCTTTAATGGTTAAGCGAACATTCACACCTAATGCTTTTAAGGCCAGTCGCGCATACAGTGCATCCCAATTACTGGTATGAGGAGCAGCAATCATGACACATTGGTCTAAATCTAGGGGCCAATGGTTATCAATTTCCCAACCCATCAGCCTCAGGCTTTGTTCTGCTAACTTCTCAAACACGTCACGCACCAATTCTATTCAAAATTGCGCGAATTTTAGCAACCTCGGCAAATATAGATAGTGCTCTATGATCAATAAATAAACAGTTAATCTATATTTGTATAATTAGAATTTTTAAATGAATAGTTGATTATTTTTGCCACCTTTCAACTTATCTCATACATCAATTTACGGATAGTTAAGATTGCTTCCCAATACAAATAGGAATTTCTTTCTAATTTAAAGGATTCATGCATTAAAAAGCTCTTAACCTCCTCATTTTGGGATATGGCAAATATAAGGGTCTTTTTATACTGAATCCACATTATAAATTTCAGGAAGATTCTAATGAAAAAGACTTTACTTTGTATTGCTTTAGCAGGGTTACTTAGTGCCTGTGGTGGTTCGGATGATAACTCAAGTACACCTCCAACAAGTAATATTGGAACCCAGACCGGGGTACTAACGGATGCTGTGATTGCTGGGGTACGCTATGTCACAAGTAGTGGTGCTACAGGTTTTACCAATGACGATGGTGAATTTAACTTCAATGAAGGAGAAACGGTTAAATTCTATATTGGTGATGTTCAACTCGGGGATGAAATTGAAGCAAAAGAACGTGTTACCCCTTTGGATTTAGCTGAGACTGAAAATGCTCGCCTTAACTTACTGGTATTTTTACAATCCTTAGATGGAGATGATAACGATGACAAACTTCAAATTAGTACGGCCACTACAGATGCCTTAAAAAATCAGAGTATCAATTTTGACCAACCTTATAATGACTTTAAAAATGAAGCTATTGTCAAAACAGTAATTCCTGAAGAAAAGTTAGTGAATGAAGAGGATGCTAAAGCACACTTCCAAGCGACCTTCTACAAAGATATTGCCGGCACTTGGGAGATTAACCGTACCGATAACACTGCTGTGTTGATTCACATTCTGGAAGATGGACGCTATGCACTAGGTGAAGCAGAAGCCAAAGAGGAGAGTGGTCAAGCAGGCATTGAAATGGGCCGCTTAAAATGGAATGCAACAACAACCGTGATTGAACCGGAAATCCTACATGACACCAATGGTGAATGGGGACTTTCACATCCTGCCGAGAATAAACCTTATTCTTTAAACTTTAATGGAACTCAATTAATTCTTACTGAACCAGGCGTTAGTACTGAATACCGTTTAAATCGAGTTAAGCAGTCTAATAGTCTCGTCGGCACGTGGCGACTTAATGAAACACATCTATTTGCTTTCTTTGATAACAACTATTATTTCTTCCTAGACACTGAAGGTGGAGATGACTGTGGTTGGCCAGGGATTGAATATGGCAAATATACATTGTCAGCAAATACTCTCACCACAACCGAGGTATTATTCGATACCAACGAGTGTGGTGGATTACAAGATAGTTCAAATGGCAGTAAGACAATTGCAAGCATCAATATATCTAACAACAATCTTATCTTACATCCGCAAGGTGAAGATCCTGTAACTTTACAACGTGTTAAATAACCCATATAAACCGGCTTGAATATGAAATTCAGGCCGGTTTAATCAATATGTTCAAATTGAATGGTACAGCCCATCAATAAATGCATCAGTTCGATTTGCGAACAACATTGGGTTTTTTCATAAATATTTTTAAAATATGTCCGTACCGAACTCAACGTAATGCCACACTGTTCTGCAATATCTTCTATTTTATAACCATTAATTAACAACTCGCATAAATCAAACTCTCGTTTGGAAAGCTGGTAACACTGTTGTAGGTAAGCTCTTGACAGGGAGTAATGCTGATTTTTATCTGTCATAAATAAGGCAATCTGATGCTGAGCAGACTGTAAATGCTGCATATTTCTTAATTTTTTAAATGGCACCACCGTCAGCATAAATTGCGAGCCTGCCCCATCACTCAACGCCAAGACTCCACCCACCTCAGTCTGAATGGTCGTATCTTCCAGCAAAGCACTTTCTAATAGCTGATCAAAACGTATCTGCTGAGCATAATTGGTTTTTAGACGGTTATGTATATCCAGATCCAGACATGAACTTTGATCAAGCATCTTTTGCGCAACAGGATTGGAATAACTTAAACACAGGTTTTGATCGAGCAGTACAATTCCGGTTTTTAAACTATCCAATACGGTATACAAGCTTAAATTATCTTGCTGAATCAAGTTGATTTGCCGGTGAATTTGCAAAGCCCGGCGTAAATGAATACTGATACGTCTTAGAAAATCCAGCTCAACTTGTTCAAAAGGCTGCACCTCAGGAGCACGATGAATACCCAGTACCGCCCAACGATAATTTCCCCGATCCAGCAATACCCCTGCCAGATAAGATACACCGCCAGGCTTTAAACACTTCTCATAGAAAACATAGTGATCCGTACCCGGCTGTTCTGCATAGTGCTGACAGTTATGACTCAATGCATCGCCCATCTCGATCGCATTCCATAATGGCATATGCAATTTCATATCAATCACTCTGATACGCTCATCTTGATAAGCAGCCAGACTTTCACTCGGGATATTGTGCGTGTAAACAAAATCATAGCCTGGATTAAGCTGATCCAGACCGGTAAAAATTGCACTCTTACTTTTAGTATAGCTCACGATATCTTTGATCACGTCCAGCCACAAAGATGGCAATACAGCAGCATCATAAATTTTTGCAATCAGATTATTTTCTTGTTCTAATTTCATTATCCCCTCCGCATTATCATTATTTTCTAATCATAGCGTTCAGAATTGGTTAACGAAACAGCATAAAGTGACTTTAAATTTGGCTAAAAATTCTTAAATCCTGCTCACTTATCAATAACTTTGGCCTGATTCACCTAATGAATCAAACTTTAACAAGATTGCCCTATTTATCTGTACTGACTACTTTTAATGTAATTCATAACAAATAATTTAATAGGGTCAAAACAATGAAAAAATTAACGCTTACTGCTGCGATAGCAGTCGTTATTGCAGGAGCTTTAACCGCCTGTTCAAAGCCCAATGATAATGAGCCGATGAATAATAATGCTCAATCCAGCCCAGCCATGATGGAGCAAAATAAAGCGGATACCAGTGTGACCCGTGCGGATAGCGCAGAAACCTCACTAGATTGGGCAGGTGAATACGAGGGTGTTTTTCCTTGTGCTGACTGTGAAGGAATTAAGGTCGAGCTAGATCTCAATCCGGATAAAACCTATGAGCTAAATGAAGAATATTTAGGTAAAGGCGGAAATAATGAGACCGAAACTAAAGGCAGTTTCAGTTTTGACCCTCAAGATCCTTCAATCATCACATTAGATAATAAAGCTGAAAATCGTAAATTCTTTGTCGGTGAAAATTTTGTTGAAGCACGCGAGATGAAATCAGGTAAAAAAATCGACAGTAATTTAAATTATAAATTAGTTAAAAAGTCCGCATCATAATTTTGTAAACGCATAAAAAAATCCCCGCTATTGCGGGGATTTTTTATGAAATGCTCGGATGATGAATTACATCATGCCGCCCATGCCGCCCATGCCGCCCATATCAGGCATTGCAGGTTTGTCTTCTGGGATTTCAGTGATCATGCATTCAGTGGTCAGCATCAAGCCAGCAACAGAAGCCGCGTGCTCAAGTGCAGAACGCGTTACTTTAGCAGGGTCAAGAATACCCATTTCCAGCATATCGCCATATTCGCCAGTTGCAGCATTATAACCGAAGTTACCTTCGCCATTCTTCACAGCGTTGATCACTACAGAAGGCTCATCACCTGCGTTAGATACGATTTGACGAAGTGGTGCTTCAATCGCGCGGCGAAGAATGTTGATACCTACGTTTTGGTCATCATTCGCGCCTGTTACACCTTCAAGTGCAGATGCAGCACGTACCAGTGCAACACCACCACCCGCAACAACACCTTCTTCAACCGCAGCGCGAGTCGCATGAAGCGCGTCGTCTACACGGTCTTTTTTCTCTTTCATTGCAACTTCAGTTGCAGCACCGATTTTGATGACAGCAACACCGCCAGCAAGTTTCGCTACACGCTCTTGAAGTTTTTCTTTGTCATATTCTGAAGTAGATTCTTCGATCTGTGCACGGATTTGCTGTACACGGTCAGCGATTTGGCCAGCATTACCAGCACCATCTACAATTACAGTATTTTCTTTAGATACAGTTACTTTATGTGCTGTACCCAAGTGATCAAGCGTCGTTTGATCCAGCTGCATGCCGATTTCTTCAGAAATCACAGTACCGCCAGTCAAGATCGCGATGTCTTGAAGCATAGCTTTACGACGATCACCAAAACCAGGTGCTTTCACCGCACATACTTTGATAATACCGCGCATGTTGTTGACAACAAGCGTCGCAAGCGCTTCGCCTTCAACATCTTCAGAAATGATTAAAAGCGGTTTGCCAGTTTTAGCAACAGCTTCAAGTACTGTAATCAATTCACGAATATTGCTGATTTTTTTATCAACAAGAAGAATGAATGGATTTTCAAGTTCAGCTGTTAAAGTATCTTGCTTGTTCGCGAAGTACGGAGAAATATAACCGCGGTCGAACTGCATGCCTTCAACTACGTCAAGCGAATCTTCGAAGCCTGAACCTTCTTCAACCGTGATCACGCCTTCTTTGCCCACTTTTTCCATTGCTTGCGCAATCAGCTGACCTACAGTCGTATCAGAGTTAGCAGAGATCGAACCTACTTGTTCAATCGCTTTAGAGTCTGATGCTGGTTTTGCAGTTGCCTTGATGTTTTCAACTACAGAACGTACCGCAATATCGATACCGCGTTTCAAGTCCATTGGGTTCATACCCGCTGTTACTGACTTGATGCCTTCATTCAAAATTGCTTGTGCCAATACAGTTGCAGTCGTTGTACCATCACCTGCGATATCGTTAGTTTTTGAAGAAACTTCACGAACCAGTTGAGCACCCATGTTCTCGAACTTGTCTTTCAGCGTAATTTCTTTGGCAACAGTGACACCATCTTTAGTGATGTGCGGTGCACCAAAAGAACGGTCGATAACAACGTTACGGCCCTTAGGACCCAAAGTAACCTTTACTGCATCTGCAAGGGTGTTTACACCAGCAATCATTTTTGAACGAGCTGAATCACCAAATTTTACGTCTTTAGCTGACATATTTGACTCCGAATATTGTTGTATCTTTACAAAATCTGATTTGGAACGAATAAAACTTTTTAGCGCAGATTAAGCTTCTAATACCGCTAAAATGTCAGATTCTTTCATGATTAAAAGCTCTTCGCCGTTTACTTTTACAGTAGTACCTGCATAAGTACCGAACAATACTTTGTCGCCAACTTTTACGTCTAACGCGCGTACGCCATTGTCAGTGATTTGACCATTACCAACTGCAATGATTTCACCTTGAGCAGGTTTTTCAGCAGCCGAACCTGGAAGTAAAATGCCCCCAGCTGTTTTAGTTTCTTCTTCAACACGACGAATAACAACGCGGTCATGTAATGGACGAATGTTGCTCATAAATAACTCCATCAGACTAAGTCTTTTTTAGGTCACTGATGACGACTTAATTATTCCATGGGTCATCATCAAAAATTTTTGATGTCACTTTTATGGAGATGGAATAAAACGCTTCAAGGGCAAAAATGAAAAAAAATTGGTTTTTTTTAACGAATCATAGGTTTTCGTCTATTTATTCGGCAGATCAGCCTTCAACATAAAGGCTTGTGCCACTTCATCGAATAAATATTGAGAAATTTTTCCTGTGGCATCAATCAGATTAAAGCTGTTCGGTTCATCTTTATGTAGACGATTTGACGCAGAAGTCCCTGCATGTACATCATATACAGGATGATCCATCCCCAATCCGAACATCTGATTCAAATCATAAATCGCCGGTTGATGCAGATGCCCATGCAACACCGCAAACAGACCATGCTCTGCCCAGGCCTCTAAAGCAATTTTGGCCATCAATGGGCTGTCCTTGAAACCGCGCTTATTTTGAAAAGGCACATAAAAAGGCTGATGGCTGACAATGATTTTTAATTTGGACGCAGGTGCCTGCGCCAGCGTCAGGTCAATACGCTGAATCTGCTCAAGGGATAAATGCCCTTTGGTATGATATCGACGTCGGATCGAATTCACCCCAATCAGATAAAAATTTTCAGTTTCAAATATTGGCTCCAATTCACCAAAAAAAATCTGGTAACGGGTAAATGGATTGAAAAGCCGATTCCACAAATGATAGAGCGGAATATCATGATTCCCCGGGATCACCATATAAGGCGTATTGAGCTGATCTAAAAATTTTTTGCAGGCAAAGAATTGACCCAAACGTGCGCGCTGAGTCAGGTCACCACTGATGACGACGGCTTCAAGTGGATGGGTCTGACAGAAATGCCGAATCGCTTCTAAACACTCCGGCTTCTCTGTTCCAAAATGCAGATCAGACAGATGCAGGATCATGTGGCACCATTACGTTTAGGCTATCTTTTAATACAGAAATATTGAGTGGCGGGGCCATTTCCACAATTTCCCCATCAATCGCTACCATCAGTTTCTTGGCTCGGGATTCGATTCGAACTTGATCGGCTGCAAAACTATAAACATCCGATGCCTGGTCAATCTTGCCACGAATCAGCTGATACACTAGCTTAAATAAAGTAAGCTTATCACTTTTAGAAACTACAACTCCCGCCACTTTGCCTTTTTCAGCCGCTTCTGCAATGCGCATTTTCATATCCGCCAGTTGCAAGGGATTATTGCCAAAAAAAATCAGTGGTGTTTTTACCGGATATTTCTTTTGATCCACCCAGATTTTTAGTTTTAATTCTTTACGGTCGCGAATTAAAACATCCAGTGCAGAAGTATAGGCATGTAGCGGTAAGCGACCAAAAATACGATTATAGTCTTCACGTTTTTTAATAAATAAAGGATATAGACCTAAACTGGCATTATTCAGATAAATTTCCTGATTGATCCGGGCAACATTCATACGTTGTGGCTGTCCTGTCGCAATCACTTTTGCCGCTTCAAGCAAATCCAGCGGAATCCCCAATAATCTCGCCACATAGTTAAAAGTCCCTAAAGGCAAAATACCGACAGGAATTTGCGTATTCAACACATGTTTGGCGACTGTATTTAAAGTGCCATCTCCGCCTGCCGCAACGATGATTCCTGACTCGCTAGATGCCAAATGCTGTTCAAGCACCTCAACCATAATTTTATCAAATTGCTGTGAATCATTGATTTCATAAGCTTTAGTTTGATAACCCTGCGCTGAAAATATATCGATCAGCTGTTCATAAATGCCTTCTGGCCCCTGTATGCGAAAACCAGCTTTATGATTAAAAATCAGCGATAAGGGTTTAGATTGATTAGACATTTTTCGCGCAATTTCATTGAAGCCTATTGGCATTTTGTCCAATTCATAGACAATTAACAGTGGCTTTATGTAAAATTCAAATGGCAACCATTTATTTAATCAATAATGAATATTAGAGATCTTATAAAATTAAGATAATGATTTTAATATTAATTTTTAAAATAAATACCACTCATCATTTAAATAAATAGAATCAATAATTCAAATATTTAGTTTTATCTTGTTGTTTTACTTATATTTATAAATAAAATAGCATTATATTCCAAAAGAAATCTAGCACTTCTTTGGTCTTATTTTTTTTATCATTTTATGCTTTAATACAGCCACTTTTTTTCATATTTCATCTGGGCGATATTTTTTATTGCTCGGATTGTACTTTGTACATCTAATTTGTACACATTTGAGATAGGCCTCACCATGACCCAAGTGAACGCACCAGAATTCGTTCGTCACCCTAAGCTTATTGCTTGGGTGGAAGAGATTGCTAAATTAACAAAACCAGCAAAAATTGAATGGTGTGACGGTAGCGCAGAAGAATATCAACGTTATATCGACTTGATGATCGCTAACGGCACAATGCAAGCGCTGAATCAAGAAACTCATCCTGGTTCTTATCTTGCAAATTCTGATCCTTCTGACGTAGCACGTGTTGAAGATCGTACTTACATCTGTTCTGAAAACAAAGACGATGCTGGCGCGACCAACAACTGGGAAGCACCTGCTGTCATGCGCGAAAAATTGAACGATTTATTTGACGGTTCAATGGCAGGTCGTACACTTTATGTGGTTCCATTCTCAATGGGTCCATTGGGTTCTCATATCGCTCATATCGGTATCGAGTTAACTGACTCTCCTTACGTTGCAGTAAGCATGTCTAAAATGGCTCGTATGGGTAAAGCTGTTTATGACGTTCTTGGTACTGACGGTGAATACGTTCCTTGCGTACACACTGTAGGTGCTCCGCTTGCGAACGGCGAAAAAGATGTTGCATGGCCTTGCAACAAAGAAAAATACATCGTGCATTACCCAGAAACTCGTGAGATCTGGTCTTATGGTTCTGGTTATGGCGGTAACGCATTGTTGGGTAAAAAATGCCTGGCATTACGTATTGCATCATTTATGGGTCGTCAACAAGGCTGGTTAGCTGAACACATGCTGATCCTTGGCGTGACCAATCCACAAGGCGAAAAACACTACATCGCAGCTGCATTCCCATCTGCATGTGGTAAAACAAACTTCGCTATGTTGATTCCACCAGCAGGCTATGAAGGCTGGAAGATTGAAACTGTAGGTGACGATATTGCTTGGATCAAACCAGGTGAAGACGGTCGCTTATATGCAATCAACCCTGAAGCTGGCTTCTTCGGTGTAGCGCCTGGTACCAACACCAAGACCAACCCGAACTGTATGGCAACCATGCACAAAGACGTGATTTATACAAACGTCGCTGTGACTGACAACGGTGAAGTATGGTGGGAAGGTCTGACTAAAGAAGCGCCTGCCAACCTGACTAACTGGAAAGGTCAACCACACACTGGCGAAGAAAAAGCAGCGCATCCAAATGCTCGTTTCACAGTTGCAGCTGGTCAATGCCCTTCTATTGACGCTGACTGGGAAAATCCAGCTGGCGTGCCAATTTCTGCGTTCATCTTCGGTGGTCGCCGTGCAGACACTGTGCCTCTAATTTCAGAAGCATTTGACTGGGTTGACGGTGTTTACAAAGCTGCAACGATGGGCTCTGAAACAACTGCTGCTGCTGTTGGTCAACAAGGTGTTGTTCGTCGTGACCCGTTCGCGATGCTTCCATTCGCGGGCTACAACATGGCAGATTACTTCACGCACTGGTTAGAAATGGGTGAGCAAGTGGGTGCGAAAGCTGCTGCTGCTGGCAACAAACTTCCAGGTATCTACAACGTGAACTGGTTCCGTCGTGATGCTGAAGGCAACTTCGTATGGCCTGGTTTCGGTCAAAACATGCGTGTTCTTGAGTGGATCATTGACCGTTGTGAAGGTCGTGCTGATGCTGTTGAAACACCAATCGGCCTAGTTCCTACTTACGAACAGCTGAACTGGACTGGTTCTGACTTCACTAAAGAACAGTTTGACCTAGTAACTTCTCAAGACAAAGATCAATGGATCAAAGAGCTTGAAAGCCATACTGAATTGTTCGATAAGTTAGGTGAGCGTTTACCGGAAGCGTTAAAAACTCGTCAAGCAGAACTTATTGCTGCGGTTAAATCTGCTTAATTGCTGATTTAATTAAAAAAGGTCGCGTAAGCGGCCTTTTTTATTGGCTGTTTAAACAATTGATCACAATTGACCAGAGCAGCAGTTTAAGCAAAATATGGCATACTTAAGCCAAGACTTCAGGAACTATAAATATGAAAAGAACAACAGTAATTTTGGCTATGGCTGCGAGCAGTTTCGTACTGAGTGCATGTCAGACCACACCCCATCAATTCAATGGACAAAGTGGCTATGAAATTCTGGAACGTTCAGGCAATACAGCAACCTTGAGCTACACCCTCTCAGGACGACCAAGCCAGGATGAAAATCGCTTGCAAGCCGCTTGCAGACACGTATTAGGAAATTCCAAAACTTACAACATCCAGATTTTAAGCACCAATGAAATTTCCAATCCAACTGCGGAACAGGAAAACTATGGCCGCCAACTGGGTAATAGCCGCACGCAAATCAGCTTGAGCAATACGCCTGATTTACATAATAGCGAGAACCCGGGTGCACGCGAAGCTTTAGAAGCCCGCCCTACGACCATGCGGGTTATTCGTTATACCTGTTCTTAATATCTGATACTTAGTTACTTAATCAGAGTAAGACAATCAAAAAGGGCCTAGTGCCCTTTTTGATTTTTTAAATTTAACGTGTTTTATAGAAACTGACATTACGAAATTCGGGCGATTCATCCAAATCCGGCCAGGTCGTCGCACTACGCTCATCCAGTTTTTCATATTGAGGATGACTAAAGTTTTTTACCCGACTGTCTGCAACCCACACCTCAGGTGCAAATTTTAAAAACTCATCCAGGAAGAAACGGTTACATTGATCATAGAGCACATCTGCGGCTAATAAAATATCCACTTTCTCTGCCTTATATATGTCATCCAGATATTCAAGCTCGACATCATTTAGCTCTGCATTGGCACGACAGGCATCTAGACTAACTTGATCGATATCACAGCAGATCACACGTTTTGCACCTGCCATTTTCGCCGCAATGGCAACTACGCCCGATCCCGCCCCAAAATCCAAAACTACTTTGTCTTTAACATGATGCGGCTCTGCCAATAGCCACTGCGCCATCGCCAAGCCTGAGGCCCAGCAAAAGATCCAGTATGGTGTATCATTCCAAATGCGACGAATCACATCATCATCCAGCTTATCTGTTGGGAATACTGGCGGAATCAGCCACAGGGAAATGGGTGTATCCGGCAATTGCTGTGCATGTAGCTCACAGTGTGGAATCACATCATGCAAGGCTTTTAGTAGATGTTCTGGGGCTTGAGGGAGTCGGAAGGTGCAGCTCATTAGATTTCTTTTAATTAGTATTAATGTCTTTGAAGAATCTCCCCTAGCCCCTCTTTAAAAAAGAGGGGGAAACTCCATCCAAAAATAGTGATCAGAGTTCCCTCCTTTGAAAAAGGAGGGTTAGGGAGGATTTGATTAACCTAAAGCTTTTTCAGCAGCTTCAACCGTTTGACGGATTAAAGTGGTAATCGTCATTGGACCTACACCACCCGGAACTGGTGTGTAAGCAGAAGCAATTTCTTCAATGCCAACAAGTTGGATATCACCAACACCACCGCCATCACGTGGATGGAAACCAGCATCAACAACCACTGCACCTTGTTTGATCCAGTCTTTTTGAATTAATTCTGCTTTACCTACCGCACCGACAATGATATCTGCTTGCTTAACAAAGCTTGCAAGATCTTGAGTACGTGAATGGCAAATGGTTACGGTTGCATTCGCTTCTAGCAGCATCGCAGCCATTGGTTTACCCAAAATTGCAGAACGACCTACAACTACCGCATGTTTACCAGCGATTTCAATGTTGTTCTCTTTCAGGATAGTCATAATACCCGCAGGCGTCGCTGAACCATAGGCTGCCTCACCCATTGCCATACGACCATAGCCCAGGCAAGTGACACCATCTACGTCTTTTTCAAGCGAGATTGCATCGAAACAGGCACGCTCATCAATTTGCGCAGGAACCGGGTGCTGAAGCAGAATACCGTGCACATCAGGATTTGCATTTAATTTTTCAATTTCAGCCAATAATTCTTCAGTTGTGGTTTCTTTAGGAAGTTCCACTTTGAGTGAATCCATACCAACACGGCGGCAGGCATTGCCTTTCATGCGAACATAAGTTGCAGATGCACCATCGTCACCTACCAAAATCGTCGCAAGAATTGGAGTACGACCTGATTTTGCTTTCAGCGCTTCTACGCGAGTAAACAAGTCAGCTTCAATTTGCTTCGCCAATGCACGACCGTCTAGAACTAATGCCACGGCACTTCTCCCAAGTGTTGATATGAATCAATTTTGCACATTCTACATGAATAATTTAAATATTTTCCGCCAGATGATGTTTTTATGCGCATACAGATGAATACACTATTGTTTTTTTTTCTGAGCTTGCTAATATACGCATCAACAAGACGCGGCGGGGTGGCAGAGTGGTCATGCAGCGGACTGCAACTCCGTGGACGCCGGTTCGATTCCGACCTCCGCCTCCATCTTGTTAAAGCCCGAGTGGTGAAATCGGTAGACACAGGGGATTTAAAATCCCCCGCCCACAAAGCGTGCCAGTTCGAGTCTGGCCTCGGGCACCATTCTTCTACTATAGAAAGATGGTGCAAATAAAGAACCCAGCGAAAGCTGGTTTTTTTATGCCTGTAATTTAGTTAATCAAAAAATAAGTAAATTAAATTCCTATTTACAGCGTCATCATTAATCAGGCCACCCTGCTCTGCTTTCTCAATATTATCCAGCAGAACGTAAATATCCTTGCAAATCCTGTTCCAGTTTCTGCTGAAAATGAATCGGCTCAATAATTTTCACATAGGGCAACCAGTAACGCACCAAAGGCAACAACTGCATTTCGTGACGAATCTGGCAACTGATCACTAACTCTCCAGTCTCGGCTTCCTGCTCGATCTGCTGTTCTGGAAATAAACGGCGCTCTTTAAAAAAAACCCTGACTTCAGGTTGTACCTTGATTAAGACTTGCTGCTTTTGCTGCCCAAACCAGATGCTGTCTTCATCTGCCAGCATTTTCAGCACTTCAGGATCATGCGCAAAGCTCTCTGCTTCAGAAACCAGCTTGAGCTGTTGCACCTGACTTAAGCGATAAGTGCGCAACTTGTCCTGATCTACCCCCACCAGATACCAGATACCATGATGGTGAATCAAGCGATAAGGCTTAATGATTCGCAATTGATCTGAATATTGCAACTCAACCTGCTGACGTTTATAGATTGCGCTTGCAAGCAACTTGAAATGTTCGGCAAACTGTTTGGCATCTTCAAAATAATAGCCTTTTGCCGAAAATACCTGATTTGCCCGCTCACCCAGCAGTTCACGCATAAAAGACATATCCAACGCCGGATACAACTCACTGATCCCCGAAAGCTGGGCAAAAGTCTGGATATCCTGCAATTTAAACCGCCCTAAATAAGAGGGTTCCAGATAATATCGTTTCTGTTCATCTTGAAGTAAGGGCAAGTAAGAGCCTAGACGATCAAAATCACGCTCAATGGTGCGGGTACTGACCTGAAATTCTGCAGCTAGCTCTGCAGCCCGGAGTTGATATCCGATATTTAATTTGGTCAAAATTCTGGCTAAACGCTCTGCAAGACGCTCATGTGTTGAAGCTGGGCGCTTCATAAATCCCCACTTAATACATTCTCATGTACTTATTTATCGCTAGATGTTGAATGATTATACTGAATGCCGATCAATGAATAATATTAGGACAAAGTCTAAGATATTTTTTTGCATCAGATCTTGACCCTTTATTCACCCTAAAAATACAAGATCTTATTTGGATTTTCTGGATGCTTTCTTGCTTGAATGACGATTTTGTATTGTTAATCTTTCTATATAACGCTCCAGATGCAGCATCGCCCGATACATTTTATGTAACTCTACCCAGCTGATGGTTCCGCGAATAATCATTTTATGAATACGTCGTAATGCTCTTAAACTATGTTTTGAACTATATGCTGTTGAAATAATTTTCATCTTATTTTCCCTCTCACATTCATGTGAATGTTTAACCATTTGGTCGGAATTATCTATACATGCAATTTACGTGTCATAATTGACAGGTTGTGTCGAACAGTTAACATTTTTAATTTTTATTCAAGATTTTATATATTTATTTGTAATAATATTTTACTTAAAATTAAAAAAAGCCAGTAAAATTACTGGCTTTTTTTGAATCACTTATCTCGTATTAAATAATTTCAACTACAACTTTACCCACATGCTCTCCAGTATCCATTGTGGCATGGGCATCCTGAATCTGATCGAACTTAAACGTTTTATAGATCATCGGGAGACATTCGCCTTTTGCCCACAATGGTGTAATCTGCTCTTTCAGGCCTTGTGCAATTTCCGCTTTTTCAGCCGTGCTGCGTGCACGCATGGTCGAACCGGTAATGGTCAGACGTTTCATCATGATTTGACCCAGTTTGACTTCTTTGGCCTTGGCACCACCCAAGAAAGCGATATAGACCAGACGTCCATCACGGCGCAACAAATTCAAATTACGCTCTAAATATGGTGCACCGACCATATCTAAAATGACATCGACACCACCATTGTCAGTGGCTTCATTAATAACTTGCTCAAAGTCCTGAGTTTTATAATTAATAGCCGTGGTTAAATCAGAAATAGCCGCAACTTTTTCATCTGAACCGACAGTTGCAAAAGTTTTGATTCCGAGTGATTTACACAACATTAAAGCAGTCGTACCAATCCCGCTCGTTCCACCATGTACCAGTACAGTTTCCCCTGCTTTGGCCTTACCCATCTGGAACACGTTCGCCCATACAGTAAAGAAAGTTTCAGGAATGGCCGCTGCCTGTACAAAACTTACGCCTTCAGGAATATTCAAGGTCTGGCTTTCAGGTATGACGCAATATTCAGCATAACCGCCACCATTGGTCAAACCACAGACTTGATCACCAACTTTAAACTGACTTACATCACTACCAATCGCAACCACCTCACCTGCCACTTCCAGGCCAGGAACTGGCGTTACCCCTTTCGGCATCGGATATAAGCCTTGACGCTGCAGGATATCTGGACGGTTAATACCAAAGGCATGAACTTTCACCAGAACTTCATCTGCTTTAGGTTCAGGTAAAGTCACCGTTTCATAAGCGAGTTTATCGACACCACCTGGTTCTGTAATAATGACTTGCTGCATGGTTTGTTGCGACATGATTTCTTTCCCTAATCTATGCATTTCATATATCTTGGACTTATTTGAACATAGTTAGCATGAGGAATGAAGCTACATCGGACTTATGTATAATCGGGGGACTATTCAGGAAATTGATAATAGGCCAACCATGACCCAAGTGATCGAATATAACGAAAACAATTACAGTGATTTTGAGTGGTTTGAAGGTTTTGCCGTGATTCGCTTTTATGCAGACTGGTGCAAGCCCTGTGTTCAGAATTTTCCGGTCTTTGCCGAACTGGCGACATACTATGCTGAGGTAAATCCTGAAGTTAAATTTGGCAAGATCAATGTGGATCAGTCTCCGATTTTAACCTTGCGCTATAATGCCTATGGTTTGCCTTCTACGCTTATTTTTAGAAATGGAGAAATTATTAAAAGGATTGCAGGCGTGAAAAGTTTAACCGAAATGAAAGCAATTCTGGCCTTAGTCCTCAATGATTCTTATGAATAATTACCCATGTGAAGCCAAATCTAACAAAAATATTTCTTTTAGCTCACTATCTAAATACGGAGCCTTTAATTAACTACGCCCTTTATATTCCTTTACCATTCGATCACTCACATCTTCCGGATAACACAGCGGCGCATATCCGCCTGCACGATTATAAGCACTACGCTTACCACAACGACTACCATTACTTGCAGTATTGTAAGGACACGGACAATTTCCCGGATAATTCTCAATCGACTGCTGGATTATTTTTTGCTTGATTGCTTCAACGCTTTGGCTGCTCTGTTTGGCTTCAGCTCCAAAAGCCACACACAAGCCAGCCAGCAATATTAATTTTTTCATATATTCCCCAAATCTAGGGAGTATTGTATTAATTGACTAGTAAATTGAAAGATCACATTTTGACTAATCGAATGATTTTCATGCAATCAAAATTTAGGCAATAAAAAACCCGCTTTTCAGCGGGTTTCTTCAAATCAGTCCAGTCTTAAAGACGAACCAATTCCACAATCTTCTCAGCAAGTTCTTCAACTGTATCTACGGTTAAAGTCGTGTCTGTACCTTCAGCAGCATCGGTAATCACAACCACACCAGTTTCACGAACCAGTGCAACCTGCTCCGCATTCAAACCTGCTTTAGCAATAGCAACGATCCCTTGCTGAATCAGCAAGCTTTCTAGCGCCTGAGCATTTTCCAAAGCTTTACCAGATACAGTCATCGCAGCAGGTTTTTGACCCAAACGTGCCGCACGTGCTTCTGCAGTGACAGGCTCATCGTGTGCAGACCATTCAACTGATTCTTCCACCATACCAGCACCAATCGTCACGTTATTCAAACGATCGATGAAGATAAACGAACCGGTGAAACGGCTGTCTTGATAACGGTCAAAGACCACTGGTGCATCAAATTCAACAGTCACATTGGCGATTGCATTTAGCTCAAGTTTATCCACCTGAACTTTTTCCAATGTGTTAACGTTGGTACGGTAATGAATTGCCGTTACTTTTGCCGGAACGGTTTGCGTACCAATCTTGATGTTGTACAGCTTACCCAGTACAAGTGGTTGATCTGCCATCCACACAACAGTCGCTTGAACTGAACGGGAAATATTTGGAACAGCTTGATCCGCACGAATTAACACGTTACCACGTGAAATATCAATTTCATCGTTAAGCGTTAAAGTCACTGCCTGACCTGCAACTGCATGCTCAAGATTGCCATCAAAAGTGACAATTTCTTTGACAGTCGATGATTTACCAGAAGGTAATGCTGTTACGGTATCGCCAACATTGATATCGCCAAGTGCGATCGTACCGCAGAAACCACGGAAGTCGAGGTTTGGACGGTTCACGTATTGCACAGGGAAACGGAAATCCTGCTTCGCTGAACTACGGTTAATTTCCACCGATTCAAGTGTACCCATCAGCGTTTCACCAGTGTACCATGGCGTATTGGCTGACTTGTTCACCACGTTATCGCCATTCAATGCAGAAATAGGCGTAAAGATGATATTGCTTGGTTTGCGATCGCCCAATTGTGCAACGAATGCCGCATATTCAGCCTGGATTTCATTGAAACGTGTTTCAGAGAATTCCACCAAGTCCATCTTGTTGATTGCAACAATGATGTTTTTGATACCGAGCAAACTCGCAATAAAAGTATGACGACGCGTCTGGGTTTGCACGCCATAACGCGCATCAATCAAAATGATCGCAAGATCACACGTCGATGCACCAGTTGCCATGTTACGGGTGTACTGTTCATGTCCCGGCGTATCCGCGATGATGAACTTACGCTTTTCTGTCGAGAAATAACGATAGGCCACATCAATGGTAATACCTTGCTCACGCTCTGCTTGCAAACCATCGACCAGAAGTGCCAAATCAGGTGCATCACCTGTCGTACCGACTTTCTTCGAGTCACGGGTCACGGCCTGTAATTGATCTTCATAAATCAATTTTGAATCATACAGCAGACGACCGATTAACGTCGATTTACCATCGTCCACGTTACCGCAAGTCAGGAAACGCAACAGGTCTTTATTTTCATGTTGTTTCAGATAGCCCAAGATATCTTGGCTGATTAAATCAGATTGATGAGACATCGCTCAAAGCTCCACATATTCTTTAGAAATCGGTTGTTTTGAATCTTTTTTTAATCTCCCTAAATCCCTCTTTAATAAAGAGGGACTTTATCTCCGTTCTGATTTAGGAGTTCCCCCTCTTTTTAAAGAGGTGAGCAGCATTGCTGCGCAAGGGGGGAGATTAAATTAGAAGTAGCCTTCCTGCTTCTTCTTCTCCATCGAGCCTGCTTCATCATGGTCAATCATACGACCTTGACGCTCAGAACTGGTTGCCAGCAACATTTCCTGAATAATTTCCGGCAAGGTATTGGCTGTAGATTCCACAGCACCTGTTAATGGATAACAACCCAACGTACGGAAACGTACCGATTTCATTTGTGGAACTTCACCTTCTTTTAAAGGCATACGTTCATCATCAACCATAATAAGTGTGCCACTACGTTCAACCACAGGACGTTCTGCAGCCAAATAAAGTGGTACTAATGGAATACTTTCCAAATAGATGTATTGCCAGATATCCAGCTCAGTCCAGTTAGATAATGGGAATACACGAATACTTTCGCCCTTGTTCACTTTACCGTTGTAAAGATTCCAAAGTTCTGGACGCTGGTTTTTCGGATCCCAACGATGTTTCGAATCACGGAATGAATAAACACGTTCCTTGGCACGTGATTTTTCTTCATCACGGCGCGCGCCACCAAAAGCAGCATCAAAACCGTATTTATCCAGGGCCTGTTTTAAGCCCTGAGTTTTCATGATGTCGGTATATTTAGAACTACCGTGGTCGAACGGGTTAATACCTGCCTCAACCCCTTCTTTATTCTGATGCACGATCAAATCGAAACCATGGGTTTTCGCCATATTGTCCCGGAAAGTGATCATGTCTTTAAACTTCCAGCCTGTATCGACATGTAATAATGGAAATGGAAGTTTTGCTGGGTAGAACGCTTTTAGCGCAAGATGCAGCATGACCGCTGAATCTTTACCAATCGAATACAGCATGACCGGATTTTCAAACTCGGCAGCAACTTCGCGGATGATATGAATACTCTCAGCTTCAAGCTGTTTGAGATGAGTAAGTCTTTCCTCATTTAACGACATGGACAACACCAGCTTAGAAAAACGTGTACTTATGACACTTTTGAAAATTTATATTCATTATAGTGATTTACTTATCCTATCCATTGCTTGTTTTATGATATTGATATATTAAAAGCTCATATAAAAATTCATCAATAATGAATATCAGTTTTTATGAATCAATAATTTGCACAATTCAAGCGATGATATTGTGTGGTAGAGGTATATATTAACCTGTCGCTAAACCAATAAAATCCTAGGAAAATAATCTAAAGTAGTGGTTCTCAAATAGTTAAAAAATTACTAGAGTAAGACTCAATTCTCCCTCTTGATATACTTCATTTATGCCCTATAGCGCTTTTGATCTCACCACTGTAAAAACCCGTCTGGAACAGGCCCAGCTTGCTGGTTATATTTATCAGCACCAGCAACATATTTTGGTCTTGCAAGAACCTTTCAGTGATGATGGCAAGCCTTTAAATATCTATCTGCAACACGAGCTGACCGCGGATCAAATTGGATTACAGTTTGGTCTGCGTTTGCAAGAAGGTCATTGGGAATTTCTAATCGGCGTTACTTATAGTAACCAGAACGCAGCTTACGAAATTGGTGCTGGCAACCTCAAAGGTGATCAAAAAGCCTTTAACTTATTATATGCCTTTTATAATTATCCTAAAGCGTTCTATCTAGTGGCATTACCTTTGACAACCAACAGTCAGATTTTGGAGCAAACCTTGCAAAAGCAGCTTTTCAAGCAGCCTGATCTCGACTTCCTGAATACTGCAGTCAAGATTAATCCTATGGGCGAACAAGTCAAATGGATGCAACAGTATATTCTGCAACAGACTCTAGATATGAAAGTCCGGATTCAGACTGCCCTACTTTAAACTTGAACAGAAAAATTTGGAGATACTCAGGTCGATGTATCTCTATCCTTTCTCAGGCAAGCACACACAGAATGCCATGCTATTCAGAATTCCTATTGCCGCTATGGCATCACTTGCTCAAACATCCAGTTAGCTTCTTATAGTTTATTATTAATTTTAATAGTTCAATAAATATTAAATAATCAACATATTCAATCCTTGTTTGTAAGGTTTTTTGTTATTTTTTTGCATACAAAATCAGCAATTACTGTTATCGTTATATCAATAAAAACTTTCAGACACTTTTCCTAAAAACATAATTATAGAGATAAAGAAATGTGGGAACTGTTTACGCATCCATCAAATATCGTATTTAGTATTAGCCTGAGCCTAATGCTGATGTTTGCTGCACTAGAATGTATTCTATTGCTGCTCGGCGGCGGCTCTCAGCATATCTTCGAACAGTTTTTACCTGAAGATTCCCTGCAACCGGAAATAAGCCCGGATCAGTCTCCCGGTGTTTTCAGCAAAGTATTTGACTGGTTATATCTGGGGCGTCTGCCTTTATTTATCTGGCTAATCATTTTCCTGACCAGTTATGGCTTGAGCGGTTTATTGATTCAGGGAATATTTGAGCGCCTGACCAGTCAGCTGTTTAACGTCTGGCTGATTTCTCCAGCCTGCCTGTTTCTGTGTATGCCTGTGGTGCGCTTTCTTGCCATGGCCGCCAGTAAGCTCCTGCCCCAAGATGAAACCTCTGCGATTCATAGCGATGAACTCATCGGACGTACCGCGACCATTATTCTGGGAGATGCCAAAGTGAATTCTCCCGCACAAGCCAAAGTCCGGGATCAACATGGCCAGACCCATTATGTGCTGGTCGAACCAGAAAACAATCAAGTTTTAAATCAAGGCCAGAATGTAGTTCTAACCCACAAAACCAAGAACGGCTTTCAAGCCATTGCACTTTAATTTTATTTAGCTAGCACTCAATTGAGACTTTACAACAATGTTAACATTTGATTTATATAATATTTTAATTATTGCGGGAATTATTTTTGTGGCACTGGTGACCTTCGGTCTCATCATTGCACGCTTATACCGTCGTTCAAGCAAGGAAATTTCCTTTGTGCGTACCGGTTGGGGTGGAGAAAAAGTGATTTTAGGTGGAGGCGCAATCGTGCTTCCGGTGTTACATGAAATTATTCCGGTAAATATGAACACCCTACGTCTTGAAGTCCGCCGTGCTGATGATCAGGCACTGATTACCCGTGACCGTATGCGGGTCGATGTCATGGCCGAATTCTATGTACGGGTCAAGCCTACCGCAGATTCAATTGCCACCGCAGCACAAACCCTTGGTCAAAAAACCATGTCACCGAATGAACTGAAAAATCTGGTGGAAGGTAAATTTGTTGATTCACTGCGCGCAGTGGCGGCAGAAATGGCCATGGAAGAACTGCATGAAAAACGCGTCGATTTCGTGCAAAAAGTTCAGCAAGTCGTTTCAGAAGATTTACATAAAAATGGTCTGGAGCTTGAAACGGTTTCCTTGACTGGACTGGATCAGACCGGATTTAAATACTTCAATCCGCAAAATGCGTTTGATGCTGAAGGTCTGACCAAGCTCACTGAAACCATTGAAGACCGTCGTCGTAAGCGCAACCATATTGAACAGGATACCGATCTGGCGATTAAAACCAAAAATCTGGAAGCTGAACAGGCGCGCCTGCAAATTATTCGTGAAGAAGAATATGCCAAACTGCAACAAGAACGTGAAATTGCCATTCGCCGTGCTGAACAGCTGGCTGAAATTGCCGCTCAGGAAGCCGGCAAAAAACGTGAAGCAGAAGAAGCACAAATTGCCGCTGAACGAGAAGTCGAACTCAAGCGTATTTTGGCCGCTCGTGATGTCGAAAATGAAAATATTCAAAAGGCTCAGCTGATTCAAAAAGCA
Source organism: Acinetobacter sp. RG5 (assembly GCF_031844265.1). Classification (GTDB taxonomy): domain Bacteria; phylum Pseudomonadota; class Gammaproteobacteria; order Pseudomonadales; family Moraxellaceae; genus Acinetobacter. The sequence continues at coordinate 445,533 of NZ_JAUZUV010000001.1, forward strand.
CAGGTCGAGCAAAAGAAAACCATTGAACTGGCTGAACAGGACCGCGCCATTGCTATTGCGGAAAAATCACGTGCTGAATCTGAAGCTAAAGCCCAAGCTGATCAGGCACGTGCACAAGCGGTAAAAGCGGAAGAAGAAGTCATTACCGTACGTCAAATCCAGCAGGCAGAGCGTCAAAAGGCAGTTGAGCTGGTCGCAGCCAAAGAACACGCTGAAAAAGATGCGATTGCAATTACAGTTGCTGCTGAAGCTGGCAAACAGGCGGCAGCAGATGATGCAGAAGCTGTGCGGATTGCGGCTGAAGCCGAAGCAGAAAAAGTCCGCCTTAAAGCCAAGGGTGAAGCGGATGCAAAAATCCTACTGGCTCAGGCAATGGAAAAACAGTATCAGGTGGATGCTGAAGGTACGCGTGCGGTCAATGAAGCCAATAACGTCCTGTCACATGAACAGGTCGAAATGCAGATTCGTCTGGCCATGCTGAAATACTTGCCTGAAATTATCCGGGAAAGTGTCAAGCCAATGGAAAATATTGATGATATCAAGATTCTCCAAGTGAATGGCCTACATGGCGGTCATACCGGTGCCTGTCAGGCAGATGCCCATCATGAGAATGGTAATGTTGCTCTATCAGATCAGGTAGTGAATAGCGCCCTACGTTATCGTAGCCAAGCACCGCTTATTGACAGTCTGATGAGTGAGCTTGGTATTCAAGGTGGTGATATCAACGGCATGACTCAGAGCCTTAAAGCCAAAACTGGTACATCTGCCTAATATTACTTACTCAAAAAAGCGGTCATTGGCCGCCTTTTTAATACCTATTCGGGGATAATTTTCAATATACGCTTATATATCTTATTTATTTCTTTATTAAGATTTGAAGCCGATGATGTTTGACATCATATACTGCTTCACTTCATCCATTTGGATATTGACTGTTCGTCAGAAATTATGAGATTCATCGATTGCTAGACTTGGTCTTCTATAAAAAAATTCTTATAGTAACTTAATAGTCTCAAGTAGCATTCTAAAATGGCTTACTACTATTCAGTTTCCACCTATAACAAAAAATTCCTACTCACCCTCTTGGCATGCCTAGGTATTCCAATGAGTGCCTGTGCAAATAATCATGAAGATTCCAATGCAATTCACTCTCCCTCTCATCCTATTAATGTCATTATAGAGCCGTATTTGAATCAACCCACAAATATAAAAAAATTGTTTAAGACTAAAAAGGCTAAGCAGCTTAAACAGATGCGGATTATGCATATTGACCTAGATTATATTTTTGATTCAGACCAACAACAGCAACAATCCAATATCCAAGCCTTGATCCAGCGTATTCAACAAATTCAGCCCAATACTATTTTTTTACAGGCTTTTGCTGATCCGGATGCCAATGGTTCTGCTAATCTGGTTTATTTTGAAAATCGGCATATTCCAATGCGGGCCAATTTATTTCCTGAACTACTAAAACAGATCCGGCAACATACACAGGTCAAACAGATCTATGCGTGGCTGCCTTTAATAGCTTGGGAGCTACCAAAATCCTATCAGCTACAATATGTTAAACATAGTCAGGACAAAACACATGGTTATATCCGGCTATCCCCCTTTGACCCGACGAATTTAAAATATATTGCAGAAATTTTTCAGGACTTTATTCAGAAGAATGCTGTAGACGGTGTACTATATCACGACGATATTACGTTAAATGATTTTGAAGATGCTTCAGTAGTAGCACGGCAAGTCTATCAACAATGGGGATATGACTTGAAGTTACTGGAAGAGCCACAGCATCCACAGCAATCTGCTTTTGCAGCAGCCAAAACAGCTTATCTTGATCAATTGGCTGCAGGAATCACTCGTCTGTTACAACATTATCGTCCTCAATTACTAACAGCACGAAATACTTACGCGCCTATCGTCTTACAGCCAGAAAGTGAAAAATGGTTTAGCCAGTCCGTGAGCAGCACTTTAAGATATTATAATTACAATGCCATTATGGCCATGCCTTATATGGAACAGGCAGGCGACCATCACCAATTTTATTTAGACTTAATTCAGCAATCCAAAAAGTACGATCCAGATTTGGATCGTACCATTTTTGAATTACAGGCCACAGACTGGCGTAGCAATCAGAAGATCGCTACCTCAGAACTAGTACAAACCATCCACTTTTTGCAACAACACGGGGTTAAGCATATCGGGTATTATCCCGATGACTTTGCGCAAGCACATCCTGCGGCAGTGGAGATAAAGTCGGTATTTCAAGTGGATCATTCACGCTAAATTCCACCAGTTTCCCCTGTATAGAATAATATAGAGTAATATTTTTGGCAGAACTTAAGGTATGAATAGCAACTGGGCTAATTTCAAAAGAAGCGGCTAATTCATCAAATTTAACTTCTTTAGGCGCAGTACGGCGTTCGTTCCCCTTGAAACGGATCCAGTTATAACTTGCCCAGATAAACAAACTGACAATAAAGCAAGCCACTAGAATAGCAATATCTCCTAGGGTCGTATTGCCATGAGTAACCGGATCAGCTGCTAATTGATGGATTGCTGTCCTACCTTCAAACCACCATAGACCTAGGGTAAGGAGTGGCATAAATAGCCACATCCAGCATATCCACCCTAAACCTATTAAACTATAGCCCACTGTTTTATGGCGAACATATTCTGGTTTATCAATATATTCCGGCAATTTCAGTTGAGATAGATCTGTTATTATTCTTTCATTTTTAACGTTGTTCATAGTCTTCTTCCTCAGGTCGAAATCCACGGTCAGGACTTACCCATCGTGCACGTTGTTGTTTTTTAAATATAGTTTTAGGAAGTGCAACTACTGTGGTCAACATGGTAATCATCCAAAAGAATAAGGGATACCAGATCACCCAGAAGTAATTTCTTAGCATACGGTCTTTGTCATAGTACCTATCAATATAAAGGCTCACAAAAAACTGGATTAGACAAGTGATACCTAAAACCACACCATACCATTGCGGCAATAAAGTCTGAATCGCCCACTCCCCGGGAAGCGGCATAAACACTCCATACACATACAATACAATGATCCCAAACATGAAATAAGCCCATATCACGCTAATAATTGATTCAATAGCAATCGGCCACATTCGACGTAAGCGCCATTTAAATATTTTAGGAATATAGGCAAATAACACTTCAATTCCACCTTGTGCCCAACGTAAACGCTGCTTCCAGAGCCCTTTAAAAGTTTCAGGCATATATATATAGCACAAAGCTTTGGGTACATATTGCAAGTCCCAATGATCGAACTGCAGCCGCCAAGACACGTCAATATCTTCAGTGATCATATCATCACGCCAGTAACCGATCCGGTTCAACGCAGTCTTACGAAAGCCGACAATCGCACCGGAAACCGTAAAAATACGTCCGTAGGTTCGTTGTGCCCGCTTGATCAAACCAATAATTGAAGAAAACTCTCCAACCTGAATTTTACCCAGTATACTGGAACGGTTAATGATTCGGGGATTACCAGTCACTGCACCAACACGTGGAAACTTGATCAGATGATGCATCATCCATAATACCGAATGAGGATGCAACAAAGCATCTCCATCAATACAAATTAGATATTCAAACTGACTAACCATCGTACCTGATCTTAATGCATAGGCCTTGCCTTGGTTTTCTGCCAGATGCACTACTCTCAGCTGAGGATATTGGGTTTCGAGTTCATCCAGAATGTTACCTGTACCATCCGTACTGCCATCATTGACTGCAATTACCTCAAAATTTGGATATTGGCTTTGCATGGTAAAGCGAATGGTATCTCGCACCTGCTCTGCTTCATTAAAACAAGGAATAATAATGCTACAGCCCTGTTTTGAAGGTTCAGGAATAATGGGTTGTTTGATCTCATGTTTCAGATAAAACCAGATTCCACCTGCAATCCATAACCATGCCATAAAGAGTGGATAGAAAAAAGCAAAGCCAAAGTAAAGGTCACTCAGCTGTAATTGATTAATCCATTCCATTACCTTTTCTCCTGTGTGATTTGCACAAACGGGTCACGGTAAGTCAATGGACTATCATTCAGACTCAGTGTTTTATAGAGTTGTTGATGTACCGCTTTTGCATTACTAAATTGATAATTATTTATTGCAAGTTTTTGGATAGAATGCGCTTTAAGCTGAGCATACGCTTGTTGATAAATATTCCAGGATTTTATTGAAGTATCCACTGGCAGGCTTACAATCAAGTGTTCCCGCTCCTCGACAGATAAGCTCTGAATTGCAGTCAACAGTGCTTTGAAGCTATGTGGATCCTTTACAGGATCAACTGTTAAATAAAGAAAATCCGCATGGTCTGGAATCCTGCCAATTAATGATTTTAATCCGAGTAATTTGCTGTCTCCCACATTAATTTTTAACGCGGTCTGATAGTTATTACTGATATTGGCATAATAACTGGCTTTATTCTTGGTACGGTTTTTGATATTAAGAATAGTCTGTAGATTAGTCTTACATATTTCACTCCAGATCGCCTGATCAATTGCACAGCGCAGCGTTTGCCCAGTTTCAATCATAAGGCCTTCGATTGAACTGTTATTCTTGACCAAATCCCCAGTCAGCTCGGCCAAATCATATTTTTGTTCAGTTTCCAGAGTCAAAGGTAATTCTGCATAGACTTTATGTGCACTACGGGTACGTGCCTGCCAGACTGTACGATTTAGCAAATCCTGCTGCATTTTTAACTGACGATTTGGAAAATAGCTGACATCAATCTTACCATCGCCATCTAAATCAGCGACAGTACGTAGTACCAATACATTACTTTTAAAGGCGTTGATTTGATCAAGGAGCTGTCCCAATTTTTGATCTGATTCGCTATAGCTTGGTGTCACAAGCTCATTTAAGTCCAATCGTAAAAAGGTTTTTTTCATTCTGTTAGGTGATCGTGCGTAGGTTAAGAAATCAATTTTCTCTTCACGCAAAATTTCAGGGGTTGGATTTAGCATCACCAAGGCACGTTGATAAGTCTTTACAGAATCAGCCAATGAAGAAATTGATCCCAAACTGAAAGACATAGGTAAACCGGCTGTTCTCGCCAAAGCCTCCGCTTCTGGAGTAACTGCCCCATAAGGCCAGAAAATTGCCCGAGTATTAATGTTCAATTCCTGATCCAGAATCTGTTTTGATTTTTTTAAATCAGCAATGACGCGTGCAGCATAAGCCTTATCCGACTCATAATTTCTGGTGGCAGGGCTATATATACGAGTAATTGCCGCTGGCTGCATATTCATTTGTGGATTTGCCAAAACACCGTGATGCATATTATCTGAATGGGAAACAAACTCGACCAAGCCACTCGCTTGCATTTCCCGCATCTGGTTCCAATTCATTAGGTTACCAGCTCCATAAGCCTCATACGCATCTTTGGTGTTTCCATTAATCCAACTGGTTGGAATAGCAAATACGGCAGGCACATTAAATTGCTTTAATAACGGAAATACTCGACTATAACTACTTAATGCACCGTCATCAAAGCTCAATAAAACAGCTTTTTCAGGTAGAGAGTACTGTTTCTGACGAGCTTGCCACACATCCTCTAGCCGGATTGCTGTCCAACCTTCCTTTTTCATCCAAGCTAAATATTGCCCTAAATTTTTAGTACTGATGGCATATACATCGCGGTCACCGCTTTTGGCAATATCATCACGCACATCATGAAAAGTTAAAGTAACAAATTGATTTTCTTTTAATTCAATTGCAGTACCTTCTGCATGAGTGCAAATTGGCAAGTACATCATCGTATTAAGACATACTGCAACTAAGGTTTTGATTAATATTTTCATTAGAATCGCCCCTCAAAACCAAAGACGGCATATAGTTTTTCTTCATCATTTCCGTCATATGGATGTACACTGTAGCCAATTCCATAATCCATTTTCCAAGTCCTTGATAACTGCCACTCATGCTGATAGCTCAAGTTATAAATCGGCTCAGTTGAATAGTTCTTCTGATTATATGCCCCAATCGTAGCACTCAACTTTTGATTAAAATTACGCTCATAATGACGCCAGGTCAGCCAGTTATGCTCAATATTTAACTCAAAACTGTTGCTATGTTCAGGATTAAAATAGGACACATCCAGCACATCATTTTTTCCATAATAGCCACTTAGAGTCGCTACCGTCTGATGCTTCGGTCCTTGAAAAATCTGCTGTTTAAAATATGCACTTAATTCCTGACGTAAATTACCATCATTGATATCGGTATAGACATAACTGAGTCCCGCCTTTCGCGATTCGTGTGCTTGCCAATTCAAATTTACTAAATAAGATTTTCCGTCAAACTCATCTTGAGCCTGCAAAGGAATCGCTGCCTGACTGTTATAATCCAGCATATAGTTCCAATGATCATTCAACCAATGCGACCAACCCAATTGTGCACCAAGACGATCACCATCCGTTGTTTGTGAAACTAAAAGCGTGGCATGTTTACGTTTGGATAGCCATTCCGCTCCTACGCCTATACGCTGATCATCCAACTTACCAAAATCATATTTAGCCCAACGGTAACGGTGATCAACGAAACCACGGAAATTATCAGCAAACCAGGGACTGTTCAGTCGGGTCCAGCTTTCTACTTCACGTGACCCTTGTAAGCGCCCCAAGATATCAGGATTATCTGCTTCACTCTTTGAAAAGCTGCTAGAGTGCTGAATAGTAGCCCGATCACGGTCTCCTAAAAATTTTGAACTTTCAATTACCCCAGTATCATCTGGCTCATGCTCTGCCAGAAAAGTATATGTTTTACGCCATTCCTGAATATCGGATAAGGCTTGGGCATTTTGCATATGATTAATACGGGTAAACTGAGTAACCGGCTCGACGCCATTCCACTGGGTAAGCGTGTGTTCAGATTGCTGAGGTTTTTCACGCCAACGTTGTACTTGTGCAAGATTATTATAATAAACCGCATGATTCGGTGCATGATCGACTAAATTTTCAAAATAGTGTTCTGCTTTATCTAACTCATTGCGATAAGCATAATTTAGACCTTTCAGATTATAAAATTCATAGCGGTTACTATGGGTCGTACGGTCTACACCTTTGGCATTACTATATTGATAGGTGGGCAAAACCTGATCCATCAAGTTAATAATGTCATTTGCTTCACGAAATTTCTCCTGTTCGACCAAGCTGTAATACAAACCTTCATAAACCTCATAATCGGCATAATTTTTTTCAGACAATAAGGATGTATAAAGTGATTCTGCCTGCTTAGGTTGACGCTCTCTTAAATAAGCAGCAGCCAATGCCTGACGCACATAAGGTGGCATCGCCTTTACAGGCTGCTCAGCTTTAGGAATTTGTAGAAGTGCTTCTGAAGATAAATTTCTGAAACTTAATGCATAAATATAGTTATAGTAAAATCGGCGTCGAATATCGATATCATCCGGCAGTTGAGTTTCATAAGCTCTCATCTCCTGCAAGATTTCGTCCAGTTTCAGATTGGCCTGATATCCTCGATCCTGCTGATGAGCCACCTGATAATACTGAATTGCTTGTTGCGTATATTGAGAAAACTCATTCAGCTTAAGGACATGCTTTAATTGAGGCTGATTAATATCTAACCGTTGATTTTTAATATATTGATCAGCAGTAAAATAATCACTATTGGCTAGCAGAGCCAATACATATTGTGAGTGTGATTCGTTATTAGCATTGGCCTGAACAGCACGCTTTGCAATTGCTAAAGATTCAACCGGCATCTCCAGTAATCGGTAAGCATATGCCGTGAGACTCAAATAATCTGCCGAAAGTCCATCAATAGAGACTAGAGAAAGTGCATGTTTGGCACGATCCTTTTGTTGAGACTCTGCATAAATTACCCCTGACCAGACATTCCAATAGGATGCCGGTCTTTGTTTGGCAAACTGCTGAATATAAGACTGAGCCAACCCAAATTCTTTTTGGTCTCGCAAAGCCTTAATCAAATTAATCTGGGCATATTCAGGAAATTCTGCCGGTTTAATCTGTTGCAGATATTTTAGATCTGTTTTGCTAAAACGTGCATTGTTATAACTCAATACAATATAGTCAGCCAAAAGTTTTTGGTCGGATGGATTTTCCTTAAGCATATTTTTTAGTTTTTCTAAACCATCTTCTATTTTCCCCTGATAAATTAGACTAGTAGCTTGCTCACGTTCATGACTTATATCTTGGGCCAAGAGAGTATTAAACGGTTGTGAAATAAGAATCGTAAAACAACTTAGAGGAATGATCATTGTTCTATTGATCATGTTATTTTTCTCAAATTAGTATAATTATTAACCCCATAATAAGATAAATGTGATTTAATTCACAATATCTATTACAAAAATCTTTTTAATTTTTTAAATAGGATCATCAAGAATGGTTTATTTCTATTTTATTTTTAAGCTACTTTAAAAATAAAATGCCCACAATATTGAGGGCATTTTATTAACTTTAAATTTACAATTATACTAAACCTTTATCTTTTAATACTTGCAGCATGGTTGAACCAAGTTCGGCTGGACTACGTGTATACGCCATACCCGCACGCTCAAAGGCAGCAAACTTTTCTTCTGCTGTGCCCTTACCACCTGAAATAATCGCACCTGCGTGACCCATACGTTTGCCTTTAGGTGCAGTCACACCCGCAATATAACCAACAACTGGCTTAGTCACATTCGATTGAATATATTCCGCAGCTTCTTCTTCCGCAGTACCGCCAATCTCACCAATCATAATGATAGCTTCAGTTTGTGGATCTTCCTGGAACAGTTTCAAGCAGTCAATCTGGTTCATGCCCGGAATCGGGTCACCACCAATACCGATACAGGTCGACTGACCTAAACCGAGTTTTGTAGTTTGCGCCACAGCCTCATAAGTCAGTGTGCCTGAACGTGAAATAATCCCGATTTTACCGGGCTGATGAATATGTCCCGGCATGATCCCGATTTTACATTCACCCGGCGTAATAATACCCGGACAGTTTGGCCCGATCAGACGTGTGCCATTACCATTGGTTTCCAGATAACGCTTGGCTTTGAGCATGTCGATGGTCGGTACACCTTCAGTAATTACCACAATTAACTCAATGCCAGAATCAACCGCTTCAACAATAGAGTCCAGTACAAAGGGTGCCGGAACATAAATCACTGAAGCATCTGCACCTGTTTCTTTCACTGCTTCACGCATGGTATTAAATACAGGCAATTCTAAATGGGTTTGACCACCTTTACCCGGGGTTACACCACCCACGACTTTAGTGCCGTAGGCTAAAGCCTGTTCAGAATGGAATGTACCGTTTTTGCCTGTAAAGCCCTGTACCAATACTTTAGTGTCTTTATTAACTAATACGCTCATGTTAGATACTCCTTAAGCTTTTACAGCAGCAACGATTTTTTCTGCAGCGTCAGCAAGACCATGTGCAGAAATCAATTTCAAACCTGATTCATCCAGTAATTTTGCACCCAGTTCCGCATTGTTGCCTTCGAGGCGAACAACCACAGGAACTGTCACATTTACTTCCTGAACCGCTGCAATAATTGCTTCAGCAATCATGTCACAACGTACAATTCCACCAAAAATATTGATTAATACACCCTGCACAGAAATATCTGCCAAGATAATTTTAAAGGCTTCAATCACGCGCTCTTTGGTTGCACCACCACCCACATCCAAGAAGTTGGCTGGTTGACCGCCATAAAGCTTAATAATATCCATGGTTGCCATGGCAAGACCGGCACCATTGACCATACAACCAATGTTACCTTCCAACGCTACATAGTTCAGATCAAACTCAGACGCTTTTAGCTCACGTTCATTTTCCTGAGACTTATCACGTAATACGGCCACTTCAGGCAAACGGTACAGCGCATTTGAATCAATTCCGATTTTGGCATCAACACACAGAATGTCGCCATTTTCACGCACAGACAACGGATTGATTTCGAAAAGTGCAAAATCATTATCTACAAATGCCTGATAAGCAGCCTTCATGACTTTAACAAACTGATTAATTTGTCCATCTTTGAGTTTAAGTGCAAAAGCAACTTCGCGTGCCTGAAATGGCATTAAACCGACTAAAGGATCAACTTCAACTTTAATAATTTTTTCAGGGGTTTCTTCGGCCACTTTCTCAATTTCAACACCACCCTCAGTCGATGCCATAAAAGTGATGCGGCGAGTCGAGCGATCCACCACTGCGCCCAAGTACAGCTCGCGCTCAACCGGATAAACATCCTCAGAGACTAAAATGCTATTGACCGGCTGACCATTGGCATCAGTCTGGTAAGTCACCAAGCGTGAACCAATAATCTGGTTGGCATATTCAGCAGCCTCGGCAGCCGATTTTACCACTTTTACCCCACCAGCCTTACCCCGGCCACCCGCATGCACCTGCGCTTTTAATACTGCAAACTTTCCACCCAACTGCTCGAAAGCATGTACCGTTTCATCGGCATTGGTGGCAAGTATCCCTTCCTGTACAGGCATACCATATTTTTTTAATAGCGCTTTTGCTTGATACTCATGTAAATTCATTGAATAACCTTTTATTACTTCTTTGCCTTGTTATAACCCACTAGCACCCAGACGTCCGTCAAAGCAGTACCAGCATTTCTTAAAATCGTTATCTTTATTTTTAGATGATTGTTCCAATAAAAACAACCATGAAATGTAAAAAGAGCGACCTAAGTCGCTCTTTTTTCGAATTACTTACGCTTACGTTGGATCGCGTGAATCGCACGCCCATCAACTGCAAGTGCAGCTTCATGTACCACTTCAGAGAAGGTCGGGTGACCGAAAGTCATCAACTGAAGATCTTCAACTGAAGATACAAACTCAAGCGCGATCATACCTTGGTGAACGATATCAGACGCAGCAGGTCCAATCACGTGCATACCGAGTAAACGATCCGTTTTTGCATCAGCAACAAACTTCACGAAACCGGCACCTTCACCCGCAGCTAAAGCACGACCGTTCACAGCAAAACCGAATTGACCCGTTTTAACTTCGTGACCTTTTTCAGTCGCTTGCTGTTCTGTTAAACCTACCCACGCCGCTTCCGGATGTGTGTAAATTACAGAAATAATGGTGTCATAGTTCACTTGTGCAGCATGACCGTGAATACGCTCAACCGCCATTACGCCTTCTTCCATTGCTTTATGCGCAAGCATTGGACCACGTACCAAGTCACCAATTGCGTATACGCCTTCAACTGAAGTTGCACACCAATCGTTGACTTCAACCAAACCGCGTTCAGTCAATTTAATGCCTGAATCATCAGCCAATAAACCTTCAGCATATGCGCGACGACCGACACAAACGATCAATTTATCGAAAGTTTCAGTTTTGTCTTCACCAGCTTGGTTATATTTAACCGTTACTTCACGACCATTGATTTCAGTACCTGCAACTTTTGCACCGATACGGATATCCATACCTTGCTTAGTCAACAGTTTTTGGAAGTCTTTTGCCAATGCTTTATCAGCCATTGGTAAGAATGCATCCATTGCTTCAAATACAACAACTTCAGCACCAAGACGACGCCATACAGAACCAAGCTCAAGACCGATCACGCCCGCACCAATTACACCTAAACGCTTAGGTACTTCTGGGAATTCAAGCGCGCCAGTAGAATCAACAATTAAGTCTTGATCTACAGGAGCCACTGGAATATTTACTGGTACAGAACCCGTCGCAAGAATCACATATTTAGGCTCTAAAACTTGAGTTTCACCTTCGTGAGAAACAAATTCTACTTTTTTACCTGCAAGCAGTTTACCCGTACCTTTTAACCACTCGATGCCATTACCTTTAAGTAACTGATCGATACCGCCAGTCAATTGATCTACAACTTTGTCTTTACGAGCCAGCATTTTAGAAAGATCGAATTTAACTTCACCAGTCGTAATACCATGGTCATCTAGATGTTGAACTGTATCTTCATAACGATGTGAAGAATCAAGTAAAGCTTTAGACGGGATACAACCGACGTTTAAGCAAGTACCACCTAAAGATGGTTTACCTTTATGAATACGTTTTTCGATACACGCAACTTTAAAACCAAGTTGAGCTGCACGAATTGCTGCTTCGTAGCCGCCCGGGCCACCACCAATTACGACTAAATCGAATTGAGACATGTTTATCTCCAACTAATCCCCCTTATTAATCCCCCTTTTCCAAAGGGGGATCTTCCCCTCTTTTTAAAGAGGGGTTAGGGGAGATTTTTAATGAATAAATTACAGATCAAGGATCAGACGCGCTGGCTCTTCTAACAATTCTTTGATTGTTACAAGGAAACCGACTGCTTCTTTACCATCGATTAAACGGTGATCATAAGACAGTGCAAGGTACATCATTGGCAAGATTTCTACTTGACCATTCACCGCCATCGGACGTTCCTGGATTTTATGCATACCCAGAATCGCAGTTTGTGGCGTATTTAAAATTGGTGTAGAAAGCAATGAACCGAAAGTACCACCATTAGTAATGGTGAATGTACCGCCAGTCATATCTTCGATACCCAGTTTACCGTCACGTGCCTTGCCAGCATATGCACGGATGCCATTTTCAACTTCAGCATAGTTCATGCGGTCTGTATCACGAAGAACAGGAACCACTAGACCACGCTCAGATGAAACTGCAACACCGATGTCGTAGTAACCGTGATACACGATGTCATCGCCATCAATTGAAGCATTTACCGCTGGATAGCGTTTAAGTGCTTCAGTTGCTGCTTTAACGAAGAATGACATGAAGCCAAGACGCGCACCATGACGCTTCTCGAATGCATCTTTGTATTGAGCACGCATTTCCATGATTGGTTTCATGTTCACTTCGTTGAACGTGGTCAACATTGCAGTTTCTTGAGTCGCTGCAAGTAAACGTTCAGCAACACGCTTACGAAGGCGAGTCATAGGAACACGTTTTTCGATACGCTCGCCCACTGCAACGCTTAATGGTTGCGCTGCAGATGCTGCCGGTTTCGCTTGATGATTTGCCACATCTTCTTTCGTGATGCGACCGCCACGGCCTGTACCTGCAACGTCAGCAGCTGCAACACCAGATTCAGTCAATGCTTTACGCACTGCTGGAGCCTGATCCTGTACTTGTTGACGTTCAACGATCGGTGCATTACCCGCTTCAGTTTGCGCAGCAGCTTGTTCAACTTTCTCTTCAGACTGAACTGCTTGAGTTTGCGTAGCGCCAGAAACAGCACCTTCTTCAAACTGTGCAATGACTTCAGCTGAAAGAACAGTATCGCCTTCACCTTTAATAATAGATGCAAGTGTACCGTCTGCAGGAGCAACAACTTCTAAAACAACTTTATCAGTCTCAATATCGCAGATCACTTCATCACGTGACACTGCTTCACCTGGTTGTTTGTGCCAAGTTGCGATCGTACCGTCCGCAACTGACTCTGGGAATACCGGTGCTTTAATTTCGGTTGCCATTACTTAGAATCTCCTGGATTATTCAGCGTCGATCGCAAGCGCGTCGTTGATGAGCTGAGCTTGTTGTTTTGCATGCAAATATGGTGAACCACATGCCGGTGCAGCAGAAGCTTCACGGCCTGCATAGCTAATACGTACTTGTTTACCCGCTTTCATCACGTCGTCATATAGACGCGGTGCGATGAACAACCAAGCGCCTTGGTTCTTCGGTTCTTCTTGCGCCCAAACAAGTTCTTTAACGTTTGGATATTGCGCAAGCACTTCTGCCAGGCGTTTTTCTGGGTATGGATATAATTGTTCAATACGTACAATTGCAGTGTTGTTCAATTCTTTTTCACGACGTTTTTCAACTAGGTCGTAATACACCTTACCACCACACAGAACCAGACGGGTTACATCTGACTTGTTGATGTTGTCTACTTCATCAATCACGGTTTGGAATGTACCGTTTGCAAGCTCTTCAAGGCTAGATACAGCAAGCTTGTGACGAAGTAAAGATTTCGGCGAAGTAACAATCAATGGCTTACGGATTGGACGAATCGCTTGACGACGTAATGCGTGGAAAATCTGCGCAGGCGTAGTCGGTGTGATGACTTGCATGTTGTCTTCAGCACATAGCTGCAAGAAACGTTCCAAACGTGCAGACGAATGTTCTGGACCTTGACCTTCAAAACCGTGTGGAAGAAGCATAGTTAAGCCACATACACGCTCCCATTTGGTTTCACCAGATGAGATGAACTGGTCAATGACAACCTGTGCACAGTTTGCGAAGTCACCGAATTGTGCTTCCCAGATGATCAAACTCTTAGGAAGAGTCGTCGCATAACCATATTCAAATGCCAATACAGCCATTTCTGACAACAAAGAGTCATAGATTGCAGTACGCGGCTGGTTTTCTTTCAGGTTACACAGTGGAAGATAAGTTGAACCATCTACCTGATTATGCAGTTTTGCATGACGGTGTGAGAAAGTACCACGACCTACGTCTTCACCCGTTAAACGAAGCAAGTAACCATCATCTAGTACAGTTGCATACGCCAGAGTTTCAGCAGCACCCCAGTTCAGAGGCATTTCACCCGTTTGCATTTTCAGACGGTCATCAATTACTTTTGCAACTTGACGCTGCATCACGAAGCCTTCAGGAAGCTCACGCATTTTCTTGCCAAGCTCTTTTAGACGTTCGATTGGGAAAGTTGTATCCCACTCGTCTGTGTACTCATGACCTAAGTAAGGAGTCCAATCCACAAACATTTTTTTGTTTGGTTCAAGTACCAGTGCATTGGCAACGTGATTACCCGCTTCCAGGTCTGCACGGTAGTTTTCAACCATTTGATCTGCACTTGCGCGATCAAGAACACCCTGTTGTACCAATTGATCCGCATAAAGCGTACGCGTAGTCGCTTTCTTGTTAATCACTTGATACATCATTGGTTGAGTTGCAGCTGGCTCATCCGCTTCGTTATGACCACGACGACGGTAGCAGAACATGTCAATCACAACGTCTTTACGGAAGGTATGACGGAAGTCATGTGCCAATTGTGAAATGAACACCACAGCTTCAGGATCATCACCATTCACATGGAAGATCGGTGCCTGAATCATTTTTGCGATGTCAGTACAGTATTCTGTAGAACGTGCGTCACGTGGATCAGACGTCGTGAAACCAACCTGGTTGTTAATTACAATGTGCACTGTACCACCCACGGTATAACCGCGAGTTTGTGACATCTGGAAAGTTTCCTGGTTAACGCCCTGACCTGCAAATGCAGCATCACCGTGTACGATTAATGGCAATACGTCATCGCCGCCAATGTCTTTACGACGTACTTGACGTGCACGTACTGAACCTTCAACCACAGGGCCAACGATTTCAAGGTGTGACGGGTTAAACGCCAATGCCAAGTGAACTTCGCCACCTGGAGTCATCACGTTTGAAGAGAAGCCTTGGTGATACTTAACGTCACCAGAACCTTTCTTGTGAATAGACTTACCTTCGAACTCACCAAACAGGTCAGCCGGGTTCTTACCCATGATGTTAACAAGAAGGTTTAAACGGCCGCGGTGAGGCATACCGATCACAACTTCTTTACAGCCTACAGAACCTGCACGCTGAATAATTTCGTTGACCATCGGGATGAATGCTTCACCACCTTCAACGCCGAAACGTTTGGCACCAACGAATTTATTACCAAGATATTTTTCTAGGCCTTCAGCCGCAGTTAAACGCTCAAGGACATGTTTCTTTTGATCAGCATTGAAGCCATATTGACCGCGTGCACTTTCTAGACGTTGTTGAATCCAACGTTTTTCTTTGGTGTCCACGATGTGCATGTATTCAGCACCGATTGAACCACAGTAAGTGGCTTCCATTGACTGAACCATTTCAGCCAAAGTCGCTTCTTCTTTACCGATCGCCAGGTTACCAGTATTGAATACTGTGTCTAAGTCAGACTGAGTCAAACCATGCGCAGCAAGATCTAGATCAGGCACAACTTCACGCTTCGCCAAACCTAATGGATCCAGTTTTGCTTTCTGGTGGCCACGGTTACGGTACGCAGCAATCAGCTGTAGCACGCCAATTTGACGACGTTCATGCTCTGAGCTGACTGTCGACTGAACAATAGGCTGAATACGGCTTGAATTGCGACCTAAAAGTAGGAATTGCTCACGTACATTACTGTGTGGTTGATCACCTTTTGGGAATTTATCGAAGTACGCTCTCCAGTCAGCACCCACTGAGTCTGGAGCAGTCAGATACTGCTCATAAAGTTCTTCAATATACGCTGCACTATCAGCGGAAAGTTCAGTGTCAAGACGCAGAGCGTCAGCAACTTCTTGCATTTGTGGACCCATTTCCTATTGCAAAAACATTTTCAGGATGCTTTTTAAGCAAAACCCAGGATTATTAGCATCAAATTGGTAATATGATACTAGTCCCCCATAAGGCATAAGCCATGAGGCGTTATCACCACACCAAGAAAATCTTGATATGTTTAATGAACAATAACGCCCCTCAGCGGCATCATCACTCATTGAATACCCGATCGAAACCGGGCAATTTTTTGCAAATCGACTTAGAAAAAAGCAAGCATTAACAAAGATTTTTTCTAAAGCGACTCGGGTCTACCTTTTATATACCAGTCCCTGATTATGCAGTGTTTAAAAAATGTACCTGGCGTGGCATTTTTTAAACATAGTCATGGGCTAAATGCTAACATGTTCTCAACTTTTCAATTGATTTTTTTGACACATACCTTCCATAAATTGGCTAAATACAGTTCAGATATTTTACTCTAATATATGGTGCTTTATCTCAAAAATAGATTCAATGTAGACTTAAGTCCTAAGCATTTCCGATAAATAAAAAGAGAGCAAACCTTTCAATCCACTCCCTCCTTAAATTTCCGTTATATAATAACATCGTTCTTGCTATTTTTCAGGTCAGTTTTACATCTAAAAATCATAAATACTCAAAATAATCACATGTTCTTCTTATATGGCGCTCAAAGCCCTTACCCTTTTCCTGACTGTTGCACTCAACTTTATACATTTTAAGTATAGGGTCTTTATTTTTATCTTATGATTTCTTAACTTTTCCAATAGTTTGCATAAAAAAGCACACCCAAAGATGTGCTTTTTTCTAAACTACTAGAAGCAGCCTATTAACCTGCCATATCTAAAAGCATATTACGGATGTGGCCGATTGCTTTTGTTGGGTTCAAGCCTTTAGGACATACAGATACACAGTTCATGATGCCTTTACAACGGAACAATGAGAATGGATCGTCAAGACGAGCCAAACGCTCTTGTGTACCCGTATCACGCGAGTCAATGATGAAGCGGTAAGCATTCAACAATGCTGAAGGACCCAAGAACTTGTCCGGGTTCCACCAGAATGACGGGCATGAAGTTGAACAGCATGCACATAGAATACATTCATACAGACCATCAAGATGCTCACGCTCTTCAGGAGACTGTAAACGTTCCTTAGGAGGTGCAGGCTGGTTGTTGATCAAGAATGGATGGATCTTGTTGTACTGATCATAGAACTGGTTCATGTCAACCACCAAGTCTTTCACTACAGGAAGACCAGGCAATGGACGAACAGTAATTTCATTTGGTAAATCGTTCAGGTTCCAAAGACACGCCAAACCGTTTTTACCATTGATGTTCACGCCATCAGAACCACAAATACCTTCACGACATGAACGACGGAACGTTAAAGTCTCGTCCTGTACTTTCAATGCAAGAAGTGCATCAAGCAACATACGGTGCTTATCAGTCAGTTCAAGTTTGAAAGTTTGCATGTACGGTGCTTTATCCTTGTCAGGATCGTAGCGGTAGATATGAAATGTACGAGTACCTCTACTCATCTGAATTCTCCTGATTAGAATGTACGTGGTTTAGGTGGAATCGCGTCAACCGACAATGGACGGTAACGAACTGGCTTGTACTCTAGACGGTTATCCGCAGAGAACCATAAAGTGTGCTTCATCCACTCATCATCACGACGACCATATGGGTATTCAGCATGGTCTGGAGACTCTTCAAAGTCTACAACCGTATGTGCACCACGGCATTCTTTACGAGCAGCAGCTGAAATAAGCGTTGCTTTCGCAACTTCATACAAGTTTTCAACTTCAAGTGCTTCAATACGTGCAGTGTTGAATACTTTAGATTTGTCTTTCAAGTGAATATTGCGTACGCGCGGTTCAATTGCAAGAATCTGCTTCACACCTTCGTCTAGAAGCGCAGATGTACGGAATACACCAGCGTGGTCTTGAACGATGTCACGGATTGCATCAGCAACCTCTTGAGCATTCTCACCTGTAGTCGATTCGTCAAGTTTACGAATACGTTCAACAGTTTCTTGAAGCACAGTTGTTGGAAGTGGCTCATATTCGCCATCGTGCTGTTTAGTCACATATTCAATGATATGTTGACCAGCAGCCTTACCAAATACCACCAAGTCAAGCAATGAGTTCGTACCTAGACGGTTCGCACCGTGTACAGATACACATGAACATTCACCGATTGCATAGAAGCCTTTTACTGGCTTAGCAAAATCACGACCTTCGGCATTTGTAGAGTAAACGTCAGTGTCTTTGTTGTAGTTAGCAACAAGCGCTTCAGTTTCACGAGACTCAGGAACAACCACCTGACCATGAATATTCGTCGGAATACCACCCATTTGGTAATGGATTGTTGGTACTACAGGAATTGGCTCTTTAGTGATGTCAACGTTCGCGAATTTCTTACCAATCTCGAATACAGATGGAAGACGTTTCATGATCGTGTCAGCACCCAAGTGCGTCATATCAAGCAGGATGTAATCGCCTTTAGGACCACAACCACGACCTTCTTTGATCTCTTGGTCCATAGAACGTGATACGAAGTCACGTGGCGCCAAGTCTTTCAAAGTTGGTGCATAACGCTCCATGAATGGTTCGCCGTCTTTGTTACGAAGGATTGCACCTTCACCACGACAACCTTCAGTCAACAATACGCCTGCGCCCGCAACACCCGTTGGGTGGAATTGCCAGAATTCCATATCTTGCAATGGAATACCTGCACGAGCTGCCATACCAAGACCGTCACCAGTGTTGATATAAGCGTTTGTAGATGCACGGTAAACACGACCAGCACCACCAGTAGCGAACAAAGTCGCTTTTGCTTGGAATACTGCAATTTTACCAGTTTCCTGATCAATTGCTGTAACACCTAGAACGTCGCCTTTTTCGTTACGGATCAGGTCAAGCGCAATCCATTCTACGAAGAACTGAGTGCCCATTTTCACGTTGCTTTGATAAAGTGTGTGAAGAAGTGCGTGACCGGTACGGTCGGCAGCAGCACATGCACGTGGCACAGCTTTTTCACCGTAGTTTGCTGAGTGACCACCGAATGGACGTTGGTAAATTGTACCATCAGCATTACGGTCGAATGGCATACCCAGGTGTTCAAGTTCATAAACCACTTGAGGCGCTTCACGAGTCATGAACTCGATTGCGTCTTGGTCACCTAACCAGTCCGAACCTTTAACTGTGTCGTAGAAGTGGTAGTGCCAGTTATCTTCTTGCATGTTACCAAGAGATGCACCAATACCACCCTGCGCTGCAACAGTGTGCGAACGAGTTGGGAATACTTTAGTCAGCACCGCAACTTTCAAACCAGCTTGAGCAAGTTGGTAAGACGCACGCATACCTGAACCACCACCACCAACGATGACAGCATCGAAAGTTTCGTGCGGAATATTTGTGTAATCTTCTTTAGGGTTTATAGCGCCCATGATTGTTTCCTATCAATTCGCCCAAAAAATCTGGATCGCCCAGATTGCATATGCAAGTACAGCAATGATTACTGCTGAAGTCAGTACAAGGCGTAAACCTGAAGCTGAAGGACCCATTTGACGAGTAGTCACATAATCCGTGAATACCTGCCACATGCCGATCCATGCGTGTGCAACAAGAGATAAGACCGCCAACAAAGACATGATCTTCATTGGAACTGTCATCATAAAGCCGTACCACTGTTCAAAGTTGAAACCACCATTCAGTAGAATCCAACCCAGTACAACAACGGTATAAACAGCTAGAACTACAGCACTGACACGTTGGAGAAACCAATCGCGAGAACCTGAACCTGTTAAACCAGTAGCGCTTTTCATTAGAGTACGATCCATACAAATGCTGCAACAATACCGATTGCAGACAAGATTAATGCGATAGTAGATGCAACACGGCCACTTTCTAGTTCTTCAGCAACGCCAATGTCAGCAAGTAAATGCTTAACACCCGCAATAAAGTGAAAAATCATGCCGGCGACAAATACCCATACAATAAAGCGAACAATGAAACCGTTAAAGATTTCTTGAACTTGCGCAAAACCTTCAGGCGAAGACAATGACTTGTCTAAAATCCATAGAAGGACCGGTACGAGTAAGAATACGATAACACCTGAAAGACGGTGTAGAATTGATGCAATAGCCACGGGTGATTTTAAGTTTACTTCTAAAACTTGACCCATGGACAAATTGACAGGTCTGTTGCTTTTCACAGCGGGCATCCTGTAAGTAAAAACTCCATCCGGAGTTTGTTGGAATTAATTCGAAGGAAAGCTGGCATTCTCAGGCAAATACATGCCTAAAATCAAAACGACACTGAATTATAAAACGTGAACTATTAAAATACAAACGGCTGAATTTGGCTTTTTGGATAAAAAACCATTAAATAAGAATCATTAACAACAATAAGTCAGACTTTATATATTATTCCACTCTTTCAATTCCTATCTATATGATTGTTTTTAAATAATTAAGATGATTAATTTACTCGGTTTTCAGCCTACAGGATCATGTTTGAGTTTTAGACTAAAGATGCACAGTTCCATCACAAATATTATTTAAATCTCTTTTTAATTCAGATTTAAATCAAGTGTCTAGATTTAACAGACCAATTGTCCCAATTCATCAGCAGCGCAGTGATTCAGATAACCTGATGTTAAATAGCGACTTAGTACACCACACGATGGGTTTTTCAATCGATTTGAAGCATTTAGATTCAAAAAATCATTCATTTATTTTTATACTGCTTACCTTTGCTGCAAAACTGGCCATTTATTAAGCTATTTTTTAATCAATTGAACCATATTCAAAATTCAATTAATTGCTTTTATTTATAATTCTACCTGTTAAATTCAGCTTGGCAAAAACGATGTAAGTTATGAGATTTATATAGTTTTAAGCATGCTCACCTTAATCTTTCACTATTTTCGCCCGCATTTCTTGCTAGGAAAAAACGCTTACAAATGCCCCAAGCAGTCTATTTTTTTCTGCACCTCTGCATCAATTTGACTTATTATAGAGGTTTGATGCTGTGATTTTACTGAACTTTTTATACTGAGCGAATGTGACTAAACTGCTGTGCGGCCGTCATTTTTCATCCATAAGTATAATTGACAAAATTTCAGTACTCACTAATCTTATAGCAAATTTTTGATCCGTCCGTTTTGTGCATTAAAAGATTGATAGACAAAGCGGATATACATTCACCAGGACAGGAGATCTATTGAATGTCTGAAGCAACTGGCAAGAAAGCCGTTTTACAGCTTGATGGCAAAGAAATTGAACTACCAATTTACAGCGGCACATTGGGCCCAGATGTAATCGACGTTAAAGATGTGTTGGCTGCAGGTCACTTTACTTTTGATCCTGGTTTTATGGCGACAGCTGCGTGCGAGTCTAAAATCACGTTCATCGATGGTAACAAAGGTGTACTTTTACACCGCGGCTACCCAATCGATCAATTGGCGACTAAAGCTGATTACCTGGAAACTTGCTATTTATTGTTAAATGGCGAACTTCCAACTGCTGAGCAAAAAGAAGAATTTGACGCTAAAGTACGTAACCATACGATGGTTCACGATCAAGTTAGCCGTTTCTACAATGGTTTCCGTCGTGATGCGCATCCTATGGCGATCATGGTAGGTGTGGTTGGTGCGTTGTCTGCGTTCTATCACAACAACCTTGACATCGAAGATGTGAACCACCGTGAAATCACTGCGATTCGTTTAATCGCGAAGATTCCTACGCTGGCGGCTTGGAGCTACAAGTACACCATTGGTCAACCATTCGTTTACCCACGTAATGACCTTGGTTATGCAGAAAACTTCCTGCACATGATGTTTGCTACTCCTGCAGATCGTGATTACAAAGTTGATCCAATCCTTGCAAAAGCAATGGACCGTATCTTCACGCTTCATGCTGACCACGAACAAAATGCTTCTACGTCTACCGTACGTTTAGCTGGTTCTACTGGTGCTAACCCGTATGCATGTATCGCTGCTGGTATCTCTGCACTTTGGGGTCCTGCTCATGGCGGCGCGAACGAAGCTGTTCTTAAGATGCTTGACGAAATCGGCACTGTAGAAAACGTTGCTGGCTTCATGGAAAAAGTGAAGACTAAAGAAGTTAAACTGATGGGCTTTGGTCACCGAGTTTACAAAAACTTCGATCCACGCGCGAAAGTAATGAAAGAAACTTGTGACGAAGTTCTTGGTGCACTTGGCATCAATGATCCACAGCTTGCATTGGCTATGGAACTTGAACGTATCGCGCTTTCTGACGAATACTTCATCAAGCGTAACCTATACCCTAACGTAGACTTCTACTCAGGTATCATCCTTAAAGCGATTGGTATCCCGACAGAAATGTTTACTGTGATCTTCGCGCTTGCACGTACTGTTGGCTGGATCAGCCACTGGTTAGAAATGCACAGCGGTCCTTACAAGATCGGTCGTCCTCGTCAGCTTTATACTGGCGAAGTTCAACGCGATATCGTTCGTTAATTCGAACCGCGTCGAAAGACTCAAGAAAACCACCCACCCGGGTGGTTTTTTTAGCACTGACAAAAGCCTACAAAAAATTGACCTGAAACGTTTTAAAATGAATATATCAAAATCATATTCACGGATTAAGTCACCTAAAAACAGGACGTATATTGAATGCTGTTGTATTTTCTGCCCTTTATTTTGAGATTGGTTCATTTTGAACAGTTTAAGTGCCGCAGTTTAACGTCTGGTGAAATCAAAATTTCCCAACAAGTATTTGGCAACCTGATCGATTATTCTCGCGTTAAAATCATGAATCACCCCTACCTGCCTTGGCAATCCAAACATGTCATTATGGCGCCCAGTGGCTACATCCATGTACGCAATTTAAATTATCGGGAAGATTATTCGCGCGAGAGTTTATCTTATCAGGCACTATTTATTCATGAGATGGCGCATATTTATCAACACCAATGTCAGATCAATGTGCTTTTAAAAGGGGCATTTTTACAAAGTGCTTATTTTCTCAGCTTGGGAAAATATAATCCGTACAAATATCAATTTAATCCCAACAAATCATTTTCAACCTACAATATTGAACAACAAGGCGATATTGCCCGGGATATTTTTCTAAAAAAAATTCCGAATATTATTTTAAATCCAAAAATAAACAGATGATATTTAATCAGTTTAATTCCAAACAATATAGCTAAGGCATATTTTAAAAGCCAAAATTTAGATTTCAGTCTTTAAATCTACATAAGCCTAGATGCATAAAAAATCAGCATATTTTCTAATTTTATATAATAACTTTTTTCACTCAATGCCTGTTCTGCTAAATCAACTCTAGCTTATCGATAAAATTTCGATAAAATAGGCCGGTATGATTATTTTGCATCGCACATTAAGATTCAATGATCATGAGATAAAAAGTTTTTTTATTTAAGCCATTTGGCATTTTATGAATATCGAAGTGCACTCAACTGAATAATTAGAATTATAAAAATCAGTAATTTAGTGTATCAACCTATAGGAATAGGATTTACTTGGAATGAAAAGTTTTAAAATTGCGATTGCTCAATTCTCTCCACATGTGGGCAATCTGGATGCAAATACGCAAAAAATGATTGATCTGGCCAATCAGGCTAAAAAAGATAAAGCGGATCTGATTATCTTTCCTGAACTTTCAACGCTGGGCTACCCTGCAGAAGACTTATTAATTCGCCCGAGCCTGGTGAAACGCACCAAAGCGGCTTTTGAAAAACTGACTGAAGTAAAAGATATTGTCATGGTCTTTGGTTTTGTTAATCAAACTGAAGATGGTCAGCGTTATAACTCGGCTGCTGTCATGAAAGATGGCGAAGTACTGGGTGTTTATAACAAGCAAGTGTTGCCAAACTATGGCGTATTTGATGAAAAGCGTTATTTTGGCGAAGGTCATCAGCATCTGGTTTTTGAGTATCTTGGACATAAATTTGGCGTACTGATCTGTGAAGATGTCTGGTCTTTGGCGACTGTTCAGCAACTGGCAAAATTGAATATCGACACAGCTTTGGTACTGAATGCCTCGCCATATGAAGTGGGTAAACCACAACATCGCATTGAAACCATGGCGGCCTTGGTCAAACAGCTGAATATCAATCTGGTGTACTGTAACCAGGTTGGTGGCCAGGATGATCTGATCTTTGACGGTACCAGTTTTGTGCTCAACAAATCTGGCGAGGTGGCTTTACAGGCACCCACTTTCCAGGAAAATCTGGCAATTGCAGAATTTAATGCTGAACAACTGCAATTCAGCAAAGGCGCAATTGCACCTGCTTTAGACACCATGGCTGAGATTTATCAAAGCCTGGTCATGGCCACACGTGATTATGTACAGCGTTCTGGCTTCCCAGGTGTGATTCTAGGACTGTCTGGCGGGATTGACTCTGCCCTGACCCTAGCGATTGCTGTAGATGCGCTTGGCGCAGACAAAGTTCAAGCTGTGATGATGCCATATACTTATACCGCACAAATCAGTGTCGAAGATGCAGCGGCTCAAGCCAAAAATATGGGCGTGACTTTCGGTATTGCCGAAATCAATCCTGTGGTAAGCGGCTTTATGCAGGTGCTGTTCCCATTCTTTGGTAATGTTCCAGTCGATGCCACCGAAGAAAACCTGCAAGCACGTTCACGTGGCACCTTATTAATGGCCCTGTCTAACAAATTCGGTAATCTGGTGCTGGCAACCGGTAATAAATCTGAACTAGCTGTCGGTTATTGCACCCTGTATGGCGATATGGTCGGTGGTTATGCA
Source organism: Acinetobacter sp. RG5 (assembly GCF_031844265.1). Lineage (GTDB taxonomy): Bacteria > Pseudomonadota > Gammaproteobacteria > Pseudomonadales > Moraxellaceae > Acinetobacter. Next base: position 470,629 of record NZ_JAUZUV010000001.1, read on the forward strand.
GTTCTGAAAGATGTATATAAAACCATTGTGTTTGAACTGGCGAAGTATCGTAACAGCATTTCAGAAATTCCAGTGATTCCGGAACGTGTGATTACCCGTCCACCTTCAGCAGAACTGCGTCCAGATCAGGTCGATCAAGACTCTTTACCTGCCTATGACATTCTAGATGCAATCTTGTACTCTTATATTGAAGAAGATATGAGCCAGGACGATATCATTGCCAAAGGCTTTGACGCTGAAGTCGTGAAGAAAGTGATTCGTCTGGTTGATATCAATGAGTACAAGCGCCGCCAAGGTGCCATTGGGCCACGTATCAGTTCACGTTCTTATGGCCGTGAGCGTCGTTATCCAATCGTGAATGGCTGGAAAGCAGGTAGCTAAATTCTGTTTTCAATGATGTAAATCAGAATCGTCCAAGTGAATGCTTGGACGATTTTTTTATGCGGCAGTAAAATGAAGAATAGCCCCAACATTAAGAAGGAAAAATGATGTTTTGCGGAAACTGCAAAAATTAGTGGATGCTTCAAATAATTTTTTTATGGTTTGCAGTGCTTTTTAAAAGACAAAAAAAGAGACCAAGCTGAGAGCTTGGTCTTTTAAAATGGTGGCTATGACGAGACTTGAACTTGTGACCCCCGCATTATGAGTGCGGTGCTCTAACCAACTGAGCTACATAGCCGTAAACTGTGTGCGCATTATCGTAATTTCAGCTTCTATCGTCAAGCATTTTAAAACACAAATGTTCAGTCTTTATGCAAATACGGAATAAACTTTTAAATTTTAAACAAAAAAGGGTTTTTTAGTATGTAATTCACGCATTCATAGCACCATTTAATTCTTCGAGGAATCATTAGATGTATAAAATCAAAATATTTATTTTACTCATTGGCCTTTCAAGTCTGAGTGCCTGCCAGACCATCTCGCCTATTTTCGTAGATTATAATGGCGTCAGACGTGATGTGGCACAGTGGATTAATCAGCAGCAACTGATGAGCATGCAGCAGAAAAGGTCTTTGGCACAACTCAGCAGAGCACAGCAGAAAATCGAGCGCTATCCGGAATATGATCAGAGCCAACGACTGGCGGTAACCCGGGAAAATCAGATTGCATTACATTGTGCGCGTTTACATGTGACAGAACATAAAATCCGGCAGCTACAGCAAAAAATTTATGCAGGTGAAACTCAAACAATTTTAAATCGCTATGAACAGCTGTCACCGCAAATAAAATTAGACCCGACCTCTATTCGATGTGATTAATCACTGTCTTAGGCTATCACATTAATTACATATAAATTATTAACTTAGGCTAAATAAATCACCCAATTAAATAGCTCTAAACAGGTGCTTCATTTTTTAATCTATTAGATATTATACCTATGTATTTACTTGGTTTTATTTTTATACAATACAGGCTATGATCAAAGTATAAACAACTATTCGTACCCGGTTTAACGCGTCATAATTTTATAACTCTAAATTCCCCTCAGGAGAATTCTAATGCCTTTTGAACATATTTTAGTACCTGTTGACGGTTCAGAAACATCGTATGCTGCAGTGGATAAAGCTGTAGAAATTGCCAAAGCATTTAACAGTAAAGTCACAGTGGTTCAAGTGCTGGCACTGGACCCTTATATCGCTGCGGAATATATCTCTGCGGCACAAACCAATGACCTGATTGAACGTGCCCGTACTTCCATCCTCAAAACGCTGGATGAAGCCAAAGCAAAATTCTCTGGTGCCGGTGTTGAAGTGGATACACAGCTCCTTGAGGGTCAGGTAATTTATAGCGAGATTGTCAAAGCAGCTAAAGATTTAAATTCTGACCTGATCGTGATTGGTTCCCATGGTCGCACGGGCTTCAAAAAGCTGTTCCTTGGCAGCGTAGCGCAAAGCATTCTCGGCCAAGCGGATATCCCAGTAATGGTGATTCGCAACTAAGTTATGTTTAAAATCCCCACTTTTCACCAAGTGGGGATTTTTTTTATATCTTGACCAGACCATCCCATTGATAGCGTTTTAAATCCAAGCGATCACCTTTAAGAAAAATTCCTTCCTGCATGAGTTTTTGCTGCTGGATATTCTGGCCATGTTCGTCCAGTTGCTTCACACTGATTTTCGCCTGGGCATTGATCACCCGATACCAAGGAATATCAGTGTCCGAATCTAGATGACTTAATACCCATCCGACCAATCGCGCATGTTTGGGTAAACCTGCCAGTCTAGCAATCTGTCCGTAGGTGGCGACTTTGGCATACGGAATCTGATTGACCACAGCCAAAATCATTTCTGCCATTTCCTGACTGGCTGAACTTGTCTGGGTCATTTTCATCTCATTAATAGCTTATTTAAATCAAAAATCACAATCCACCCCCAGTAAAAAAGCTATAGGAGAGTGATTAAGCCTGATGAAATACGCTGATTCAAGCTCTCATCTCACTATAAAAACCAATCTAACAGTCTCTTGATCTTCTAAGTTTTATCTTTAGAAATTATCCGGATTTTCCAGTCTTTTTACTTCCTGAACTTTATCTGGATGATGCACCGTGGCAACGCCATCTGCATCTTTCTGATCAATCAGAATTTCTGGCTGAAAGATAGTAATAGTCTCATTTCCTTTGGCATCTTCTCCAACAATATAGCGAAAACCCTTACGATTCATTTTATGACACATGCGTTGATACCAGCCTTTAAAGCCCTGCGTCTCTTCATTGGGATTATAATAAAACGCATTCATCACCGCAGGCAGGCCCAAGCCACATACCACACCGGACAATAGCACTACAATAAAGGTATAGCCCACCAGAATACTGCTATAGGCTTCCAGCTGAGGAACATTGGCGACCGCCAGAATTAAGGCCAAAGAAATCCCGCCCCGTACTCCGCCCCAAGACAGGATGGTCAAACTGCCGTTATAGCTTTTCTTGCTGACTTTTGGGAACATGGCAAAGGCCAGATAGTTGGCTGCAAAACGGGCCAGATGTAGAATCACAAAAGCCACCATTCCGCCCAGAACCAGACTGGTACTCAAGTCCAGAATAAACAATTCTAGACCAATCAGGGTAAACAGGAATGAATTGATAATTCCCTCAACCGTATGCCAGAAATGATTAACGTCACCAATTTCAGCATCTGCCAGGATTTCTTTCCATTTATTGCCAACAATCAAACCACCAATCACACAGGCAATTGGCGCGGAAGCATGTGCCAGCAAAGCCACCAGATAGGAACCACAAGCCAGCAAGGCCGTGGTCAAAATCAGAGATTCCATTTCATGCTTACCGCGCAAAATCCGCAAGATCGCAAAACCGAATCCGAGACCAATCAGCACCGCCACGACAATTTCATAAAGCAAGGTTTGCAGCACTGCCAGTACCGTAAAGTTTTCACCTTGCAGAACATTGAGCAAGGTCATAAATAAGGCAATACACATTGCATCATTAAACAGTGATTCGCCTTCAAGCTTGACAATCAAATGATGCGGTGCGCGAACCGAACTCAATACGCCTTTGATGCCGATCGGATCTGTGGCGCCCAAGGCCGCCCCTAGCAAGAGCAAAACCAGCAGGTCAACATGTTTACCAATCAGGAACTGATAACCATACAACACCACACCAAAGAACACTGCACAGAACACCAAAGCCAGACCAGCCAAAATACTGATCGGCCGCCAGTGGTTACGCAAATCTGAGACCTTAAACTTCAGCGCAGATGAAGTCAGGATAAAACAGATCACACCATTGATCAGAAAATCATAGAAATCGACGTGACGAACAGCCTGCTCGATATTGTCAATATTGATGCTAAAGAATGGATTACCATGCAGTAAACTGGCGCCCCACTGCAAAATGAAAACAAAGATTGCAGAGACAATAGGGACACCGATCGCTTGCGGAAAGCCTAAAACGCGCTTATTAAACATGGTCGTGGCAATAGACAGAGCAAAGACCACCGTGAGTAGCTGAAGAAAAAAGAAATTTCCCATTCGGTTTCCTAAAATCGGGCGATATGGAGCACTATGCGCCGAGAGGCGTTGTTAAAATAGAGATTTAAATAGCAAGGTATTCTGGCAAAACAAGTTTAGTCCGCTTTTTTATCGAATTGAGTTAAGTTTCTTTTCAGTATTTTCGAATGATGATTTAACATACAGATCAGCACTCGGCTTTTGCTTTCCCATCATTCTATTTTGAATTTTTCTCCCATGCATCAAACTGTCAAAACCATTTTTCGTCTCTGTTTTGCCAGCGTGATTTTTCTGATCACGTTGTCCTTATGTTTTACCTGCTTTGCTAAAATTCAGGAAATTCTGCAAGCAGAACAGCATTATCAGCAAGCCACCAGCATTCCCTTAAAAAGTACAGCCGGCGAACAGTATGTATTGGTGTCCAATAACCAGCGACCAGACAATGCAATTTTTATTCTGATTGCAGGAAATGGTTATGTGGCCAAAATCAACTGTGAACATTACAGCGCTTTATGTAGCGATGAAGACAATCAATCGCATACCCGTCAAATCCAGACTGTTGACTTAATCAAAGCGGGAAATCTGTTCTATATTGAAAAAATCCAGTTCAGAGATAGCCGAACCGGCAAAGCAACTGCTTTAGAATATAACAAACAAGAAATTCAGCAGTTTTATCAAAATGACATGAGCAACCTCAAATATACAGTCTTTGCAATTGCACTGTTTGCTTTGGCTGCATTATTTGTCAGTATCAAGATATTAAGAAACTTCCGGCGTTTTCTGCATAAATAAAAAAAGGAGCATCTGCTCCTTTTTTTATCGAAGTCATTTAAATATTTTGATTAAAGGTATCACAATTCGCAACTTGACCGGATTTCAAGCCGGTGTTAAACCATTGTACCCGCTGCGTGCTGCTGCCATGGGTAAAGCTGTCCGGCACCACCTGCCCGCGAGCACGTTTCTGTAAATAGTCATCGCCAATTTTATGGGCGGCATCCATCGCTTCCTGCACATCACCCTGTTCCAGAAATTGGGTACGTTCATGATTATGGTAAGCCCAAACGCCGGCCAGACAGTCTGCCTGCAATTCCTGACGCACTGAAAGCTGATTACTTTGCACTTCGCTTGCTTGCTGACGTGCTTGCTGTACTTGAGAAGAAATACCTAAAATCGTCTGGATATGATGCCCCACTTCATGGGCCACGACATAGGCCAGCGCAAAATCCCCCGCCTGATCATTGCGGGAAAGTTCGGTGGCATTCTGTTCTCCGGTAATGCCCATTTGGGTACGCATATCTTTAAAGAATGCAGTATCGATATACACTTTCTGGTCTGTCGGGCAGTAGAAAGGCCCCATCGCCGCCTGAGCAGTACCACAACCAGAATTCACGATGCCGTTAAACAACACCAGTTTCGGTGGGACATACTGCTGATTTAACTGCTGCTGAAACACCTGATTCCAGGTATCTTCAGTATCTGCCAATACAGTTCCAACAAAATCAATCGACTCCTGCTGTTCTGGCGTGGGATTTTCCAGGCCACGTGTTTCTGCCGCACCCGATACCCCCTGAGTGACCTGCTTGGTGGTTTGATAAGCCTGTTGTGGATCGACACCGAAAAACTTCCAGGCCACAAAGGCCACAATCAATCCAACAATACTGATTCCGCCAGCTTTGGCACCACCACCACGACGGTCTTCTACATTGCTACTGACACGACGACCTTTCCAACGCATAGTCTTTTCCTTTTCTTAATCTGCTTAATATCCAGATATTTCTACACCTTAAGCTTTTGATGATTTAGGCCAGATTTTCTTAATCAGGCTGATGACCAGCATGACCAGCAGACCCGCTAAAATTCCTACTGCGAAATTAATCAAGGTCGGTGTTACGGCACCGACAATGTTGCCAATGCTGGGAATATCCTGCACATAAGCAACACTGTCTTCAGTAAAGTGATGAATAAAAGGAATTGCATGGTTAATAATTCCACCGCCCACCAGAAACATCGCAGCGGTCCCAACAATGGAGAGAATTTTCATTAAGATCGGGGCAAATGCCAACAAGCCACGTCCTATTTTTTGTTTAAAATCGGACTGCTGTTCAGTCAGATGCAGACCGATATCATCCAGTTTGACAATCAGCGCAACAAAACCATAAACACCAATGGTCATCACCACCGCGATCAGGCTTAAAACAGTCACTTTGGTCAGCATCGAGGCTGCGGCGACCGTTCCCAAAGTAATCACGATAATTTCAGCAGACAGGATAAAGTCAGTGCGAATAGCACCTTTGACTTTTTCATTTTCAAACTGGTGCAAATCCATTTCTGTATGAATCAATTGCTCACGCGCCTGTTCCGCGTCCTTGGCCTTCGGTGTATGCAAGGTATGAATAATTTTTTCCACGCCTTCATAACATAGGAACAAACCACCCAGCACCAACAAGGGATTAATCAGCCAGCCTGCAATAAAGCTGATTAATAATGCCAGCGGCACCAAAATCAGTTTATTAACAAAAGAACCTTTGGCAACTTTCCAGACCACCGGTAATTCACGATCAGCCCGCACACCTGTCACTTGCTGCGCATTTAAAGCCAGATCATCACCAAGGACGCCTGCTGTTTTTTTTGCTGCCATTTTGCTCATGACAGCGACATCATCCAGAACAGTAGCAATATCATCTAATAATAGTAATAAACTGCTCGCCATACTTATTATCCTTATCTTCTTTCCAGATAGTTTAATCAAAATTCTTAAAAATATTGTATTCACTTGTTTAATTTATAAGATTTTTTTACGACAGCTTTTTTTCTGGCTGACAATCAAAAACAGAATGCCGTACAATGTTGCCATTCGTTAAAATACAGCTGTAGTACTGACTACCCTTTGGAATAGATAATGAGTAATCAAGATAATCGTCCAGTGATCTTGACGGGCGACCGTCCTACCGGACAACTCCACCTCGGCCACTTTGTGGGTTCATTACGCTCTCGTGTAGGTCTGCAAGATTCTCACCATCAACACTTGTTACTCGCCGATGCTCAAGCCCTAACTGATAATGCGGACAATTTTGAAAAAGTACGTCGTAACATTATTGAAGTGGCGACGGATTATCTGGCTGTCGGTATTGATCCAACTAAAACCACAATTTGTGTTCAGTCATGCTTACCTGCCTTAAATGAACTGACCATGCTATATCTCAACTTTGTGACTGTTTCACGTCTTGAGCGTAACCCGACCATTAAATCTGAAATCCAGATGCGTGGTTTTGAGCGTGATATTCCAGCCGGCTTCTTGTGCTACCCGGTGGCTCAAGCTGCTGACATTACAGCATTTAAGGCAACGGTTGTTCCTGTGGGTGAAGATCAGATTCCAATGATCGAACAGACCAATGAAATCGTGCGTCGTTTGAACCGTCAAATTGGTCATGACCTGCTACCAGAATGTAAGGCACTTCTTTCCAATGTTGGTCGCCTACCTGGTTTTGATGGTAAAGCAAAAATGTCGAAATCTTTGGGCAATACCATTGTGCTGGATGCGACAGATAAAGATATTAAGAAAGCCGTCAATGCAATGTATACCGATCCGAATCATCTGCGTATTGAAGATCCAGGTCAGGTCGAAGGCAATGTGGTATTTACTTATCTAGATGCCTTTGACCCAAATAAAGAAGAGCTGGAAGAGCTCAAAGCCCATTATCGTCGTGGTGGTTTAGGCGATGGTACAGTGAAAAAACGTCTGGAAAGTATTTTAAAAGAATTGATCGGCCCAATTCGTGAGCGTCGTATTGAACTGGCTAAAGATCCCGATTACATCATGGATATCCTGAAAACCGGTACGGATAAATGTCGCGATATTACCCAGGTGACACTGGATGAAGTTAAATCTGGCCTCGGTGTATTCCATTTTTAATTAGAAAAAATTGCTCTTAAAAGCTCTTCTGATGAAGAGCTTTTTTGTTTAAGCTAAAATTGCGCAAAAATGATGCAAATATCCCCACATAATCTTCATATTTTTAACCTTATTTAACATGTATTAACATGAATACTGATGAGTCATATGAGAATGCATCCTATTATGATTGTATTCAGTAAGGAATCAGATTTAACTCTCTCCACAGTTAATGAAGTAGTTTGAAAGACATTCCTTTTTCTACGCAATGACAACCCCAATCATTGCGTTTTTTTTGTTTATAGTTTTTCAAAATGCTAAAAAAATCCTGCGTTTAAGCAGGATTTAATCATGGCTAAGAATTAATAACTGAACAAGCCTTTTTCTAATGGTATTTCGATACCTAAAGAAACTCCGCTATCTCGACCATTTACCTTTGAATCACCGACCCATGCATTAATTTTAAGCGGCATTTCTGGGCAGATATAATGCGACCAGGTCAAATCCAATGCTTTAATTTCATCATTAAAAGCAAAAGCAGCATTATTAACAGCGGCACGTTCCGATTGATTCACATCAGCAAAAAGTATACGACCTGATAAGCGGTTCATAAAATCAATACGAATATCCCCACCTACGGAAATCATCTGCGCATCACCACCTAAAGCATGTGCTAGAAGATAACCATGCTGATAAAAACCATCTGTATAATTCGTATGATTATAAGAAATCCCTTGAGCTTTACCATTGGTACGGGTATCTGCCCATTCTGCATAAACTTGGTATGGCATATTTCTCAAACTAGCAGAATAGTCGATTCCAGCCAAATACATTTTTTTTTGCAGGTAAGCCCCCAGCCTCATCCTCTCCTACATATTGAGCATATAGACCCACCGGAATTTGGGTAAGAGAAAATAAATTTAACCGCGCATCGAAACCGGCAATCTGGTTAGATGGGTCTGGTTCACCTGTACCCCCATTATCTTTACTACCTACAAAAGCATCCCACAGCGAACTTAAACTTTCAGGTCGTCCTTCACCACCCCACTGAATCGCACGCGAGGCACCAAGCTCTAAATAAGGTAAAGGCTGTGCTGTAACACGCAAACCAATCAATTTGGCGTCTGGAACTGCGCTATAGTCATCGAGTTGACCGGCAAAAGCCTGATATTGCCACGGCCCAATCCAAGATAACCATTTATTTTCAAATGCTGTCTGTTCTGCACGTTGAACTGTAAAGCCATAGACTGGACGACTGGCATCACCACGAATCAAGCTGCCATCATGGCTTGGGCCCCAGTAAGTTGGAATCTGCCCAGCAATCAACCATTGATTCCAAAGTTTTCCTGCCAGATAAGAACCTTCAAGATTTACATCCTGATCATTATCAATTTGTGGATCTTTTTCAGCATTCACCCTGATCTTGGCATCCCAATTCGTACTGCCAACATTAAACTCTAAAGCTGCCTGATATTGTGCTTTTTGCTGATCCCCGAAAGCCTGTGGAATATTTTTTTGATCGGTTTCTGCAAATACACCCAATTTTAGCTGTTGATTATCTGCCTTTAGTTTAGCCAGAACCGAATCGATTACACGCTGCTGTACAGTATTGCTGATCTGCGCATTTGATAAGGCTCGTTGAATTTCATCCCCACTCAGTGGCCAGGTTGAGGTACTGATTTGAATAACCCCTTGCTGGTTTAACCAGTTTAGGTCCGTACGCAAATTTGCATCATTTAGAACTAGACCCTGAGCAAAAGCAGGAAGCGCAAGCGTAGTCAGTAACACACTCAATAATGTTTTTTTAGCAACATGGGATGAATATTCTCAAGTTTATTTTCTGCTTCACCTTAATCGCTCCTATGTTAATTTTCAACGATTAAACTGTTGTTTTTTACTCAAGCTTTCAGATGTATCGACAAAAAATAACCCACACAATGGTGGGTTATTTTGAATTCAGCATTTAAGCATTTTTATGACGCATATGCGGGAACAAGATCACATCGCGGATACTTGCTGCATTGGCAAAGATCATCACCAGACGGTCAATACCAATACCCTCACCTGCTGTTGGAGGAAGACCGTATTCCAGTGCTTCGACAAAGTCTGCATCGTAATGCATAGCTTCATCATCACCAGCATCTTTTTCAGCAACCTGTGCTTGAAAACGTTCAGCCTGATCGATTGGATCATTCAATTCCGAGAAGCCATTTGCCAACTCACGACCACCGATGAAGAATTCAAAACGGTCGGTAATGTGTGGATTGTGATCATTACGGCGTGCCAATGGAGAAGTTTCCGCTGGATATTCAGTAATGAACGTCGGCTGACGCAATTTGGTTTCTACGGTTTCTTCAAATACCATGGTTTGCAGTTTGCCCAGACCAAAACCTGGCTTCACTTGCTCTTTCAATTCTTCCTGAAGGAATTTTGCCAGGAACTCACGGTCATTGACATTTTCAGGAGTAAATTGCGGGTTATTTTCCAGAATCGCATCGAACATTGAAATTTTCTTGAATGGACCTTTGAAGCTATACACTTCATCGCCATAAGGCACGTCAGTGGTGCCCAAGATATCAATCGCCAGACGCTCTAGCATCTGTTCGGTCAATTCCATCAAATCTTTGTAATCAGCATAAGCCTGATAGAATTCGATCATGGTGAATTCAGGGTTATGACGCGTAGAAACACCTTCGTTACGGAAGTTACGGTTAATTTCAAACACACGTTCAAAACCGCCGACCACCAAACGCTTTAAGTAAAGCTCTGGCGCAATACGCAAGAACAGCGACATGTCCAGTGCATTATGATGTGTTTCGAAAGGACGTGCCGATGCACCGCCTGGAATCACATGCATCATTGGCGTTTCAACTTCCATATAACGCTTTTCAGTCAGGAAGGCACGGATACCCGCTACGACTTTGGCACGAATCTCAAAAGTTTTACGTGTTTCTTCGTTAACAATCAGATCAAGATAACGTTTACGATACTTTACTTCAGTATCGTTCAAACCATGGAACTTGTCTGGAAGCGGACGTAATGATTTGGTCAGTAATTCAAAATGTTCGATGTGTACATACAAATCGCCTTTACCCGAACGGCCGATATAACCTTCGACTGCGATGATATCGCCAAGGTCCAGACCTTTAATGGTAGCCAGCACATCTTCAGCGAGTTCTTTACGCGCCACATACAGCTGGATACGACCTGTCATGTCCTGGATCACGATAAATGAACCACGGTTCAACATCACACGACCGGCCACTTTGACGTAGACCTTTTCGCCTGCTTCAATTTCTTCTTTAGATTTATCAGCGAACTGGTCTTGTAAATCTTGGGCATAATGCTCACGCTTAAAGGTATTCGGCCATGGGCTCTTACCTGTTTCTTGTGCCTGAGCTTCGATTTGCTTTAACTTGGCATGACGCTGTGCAATTAAATCGTTTTCGGAAATGATTTGTTCAGAAGTCGATTGAGCGTTATTTTGCGTCATCTCTGCCTCGAATAAGATTAGTTAAAAAATAGAAGTTGCATAGAATAGCAGAAATCCTTCTCAAATCGTAGCGCAAACACTCTCAGGAACCGGCTTTTCTTTGGAAAAATCCACTATCTTGCTATTTACACCATTCGGTTCAGCCCGTCTGTCACTCTTTTAAATTCCCTTTCTTCAAACTTATTGCAGCACCCAGCTGCTCTCAGTTGGGATTAAAGTCTAAACCAGACAAGTCTTATATAAATTCATTGCACTGCAAAACTTCGGCTTAGACCAATAGCTAACTGCCTTGTATACCCAGACGTTCTACAATGACACTCAGCTTCAAGATGATGTGCCAATCAACAAATAACCAATATGGCATATCCCATAAAAATGAGTAATGTACTATGTCTAAGATTTTGTTTATACATGGCTTAGATTCCTCCAGAGAATCCACCAAGTTCCATGCCATTGATGTGGTACACAAGTACTGTATCGATGTCGATTACCGAAATCTGAGCTATAGTTCGGTCGCCGAGTTTTATCATGAGATGATTGAAACCATCAAACCAGATATTCTGGTCGGCCACAGTCTTGGCGGTTATTGGGCACTGAAAATGTCACAGGCGTATCAAATTCCCTGTGTAGTGGCTAATCCCATTTTGCAGCCTAACTTCCGCGATGATTATCCGCCGATTGGGCATCACGATTTACAGCATGACATTCCTCAATTTGCCTATCTTGAACTGGGCGATGAAATTCTGGATATGCATGCGGTTCAGACACAACTTGAAGACTATATGCAAATTCAGGCAGTTGATGGCGGCCATCATCGTCTGGAACATCCTGAGCAAATTAATACGCTGATTCAGGAAATCGAAGATCATTTTATCAGGCAATAAAAAAGCCCCACAATTTCGGGGCTTTTTTTACAAAAAATTATGACTTAAGCAACTGCCGCTTCAGGCTGAGATTTGTCATCCAATACTGACCAGATATCCAGGCCTAATTCAGCATGCAGGTCAGGAAGATCAAGGAAGATACTTGCACCAAGTACTTCATGTTGACATTTTTGAGCCAGTTCATTCACTGCTTTTAAGGTTCCGCCACTTGCCAGAACATCATCCACAATAATTACTTTCTGGGACTGAACTTCCGCAGACATTTCTAAACGATCTATACCATATTCCAGGCTATAACCCACACCGACCACTGGAGGCGGCAATTTACCTGCTTTACGCACCAACAATAAACCTTTGCCTGTACGTTGTGCCAACAAGCTTGCCAACACAAAACCACGCGCTTCAACCGCAATAAAGCTTTCTACTTCTGCCAGTTTGTCAGCAGGAATGCTGGCAATCAAAGCGTCAGTCAATGGACCAATATTGCCCATGAAAAGTGGGGTCAAATCAAAGAAGCAAATTCCTGGTTTTGGAAAATCTTGGACCGTACGAATGTGAGACCACAAAGAAGTAGACAAATTGCTCATGGGAGATCTTAAAAAAAGAAAAGGAATATGGGAATTTTAAACCTATTTGAATAGAACGGACAAGCCAAGCTGCCTAATAAAAACTCGGAATTTAATTATAAGATATTGATTTTATTATATTGATTTATTTTAAAAAATTTAATCCAGACTTCACTAATTTTAAATTACCTAAAAACTCAAGTTTTAACTGCTCGACTTTGGTCTATCCCACAAGATAAACACTCATTTTTGCCATCGTCAGCTTTTTATCCTTTAACCGCCTGCGCCAGAAAAGCTGATTGGCGTGATTTTTAGATAAATGAGGAATGTGTCGTCTATTCTGCTGCTAATTTCGCTGATTAAGCTTTTATTCACTTTACTTTATGAATAGAACTGCGTAAAAATTTAGCCAAATATGTTCACTGTTAAAAAGTCATATTCTTTTAGAGTCTTGCCTTTTATGGATTTTAAGCTGACGCCTACAGTTGCTCAGTTTTGGAGAGTTACATGAGAAAGTTTCAATGCATCGTATGTGGATGGATTTATGACGAGGCAGAAGGTTGGCCTCAAGACGGGATCGTGGCAGGCACCAAATGGGAAGATATCCCGGATGACTGGACCTGTCCGGATTGCGGCGTATCTAAAGTCGATTTCGAAATGATCGAAGTCTAATCACGTCCAGTTAAAGGCCATATCCATATGGTCTTTTTTTATGCCCTTCTACCATTTATACAGCATGGAGCTCTACCATATGGAAACAACTATGCATCCTATCGTCATTATTGGTTCAGGTATGGCGGGTTATGCCGTAGCACGTGAATTTCGTAAACTTAATCCAGAACATGAATTGCTGATGATCTGTGCGGATGATGCGGTCAATTATGCCAAACCGACGCTTTCCAATGCTCTGGCCGGCAATAAAGCACCTGAACAAATTCCACTAGGCGATGCAGCTAAAATGTCGGCACAGCTGAATATGCGCATTGAACAGCATACCTGGGTCAAAGCCATTCATCCGGAAGATCATCAGCTGGTTCTGGAAAAAGATGGTCAGGAAAGTACGCAACATTATAGCAAACTGGTATTAGCCATCGGTGCCAATCCAGTACGTCTGGCGATTGCCGGTGATGCCAGCGATGACATTCATGTCGTCAACAATTTGAGTGACTATAAAGCTTTCCGTAACAATCTGGCAGCACGTGAAGACAAACGTGTAGTAATTTTAGGTGCAGGCCTGATTGGCTGTGAATTTGCCAACGACCTACAAAATACCGATCATCAGGTTACAGTCATTGATTTAGCCCCTCAGCCACTTGGCCGCTTATTGCCAGAACATGTTGCTACTGCATTCCAGAAGAATCTTGAAGAAACCGGCATTCACTTTGTCTTGGGCACAACAGTCGAAAAAGTCTCTTGTGCGGACAATGGTGATTATCTGGTCACGCTGGCCAACGGTCAGTCTTTGGTCGCTGATGTGGTGTTGTCTGCGGTGGGCTTACAGCCAAATATTTCTTTGGCGAAACAGGCAGACGTACATACCAGTCGCGGAGTGTTAACCACTGCACAACTGGAAACCAACCAGGCTGATATCTATGCGGTGGGCGACTGTGCCGAGGTCAATGGCACCTTATTGCCTTATGTCATGCCGATCATGCAACAAGCCCGCGCTTTGGCAAAAACCTTAAATGGCGAACATACTGCTGTACATTATCCGGCTATGCCAGTGGCAGTTAAAACGCCTGCTGCACCTTTAACGGTATTGCCTGCTCCGGTTGATGTGGATGTCATCTGGGAAACTGAAGAATTTGATGATGGCATGCTGGCTAAAGCATTCGATGCTAACGGCACCTTACGTGGTTTCGTGCTTTTGGGCGCCACTGCAGCCAAACAGCGTCTGACCTTGACCAAGCAGGTTCCTGACTTGATTCCTGCTGCGGTTTAGAGGTTTAATAGCACGGATATTTTTTAAACGAAATATCCTTTAATTAGGACAGCGACTATGTACAGCGCAGCACAGTTTAATCTTTCCCCTTATACCTCGTTCATGCATGAAACCAAGGTTGATCTTGGCAATGGGATCCAGCTACATGTCGAGGTTGGTGGAAATCCGGAACATCCCACCATTTTGCTAATTATGGGTCTGGGTGGGCAAATGCTGTACTGGCCTGACTTTTTCTGCAAGTCACTGATTGACAATGACTATCACATCATCCGTTTTGATAACCGTGATATTGGCCTGTCTTCAAAAGTTCATCACAAAGGTCCGCGCCTGAATACCCTGAAAATGATGAGCCGGTTTGTGCTGGGTCTGGGTAATCAGGGTGCACCTTATGATCTGTATGATATGGCTGAAGATGTCAGTCTGCTGATTGAAAAAATGCAGCTGGAACAAGTCTATGTGCTGGGTGCTTCGATGGGCGGTATGATTGCCCAGATTCTGGCAGCGCGTTATCCGGACAAAGTCAAAAAACTGGGCTTACTGTTTACCAGTAATAACCAGCCGATGTTGCCACCGCCCTTTCCAAAGCAACTCTTTAGTTTGATTGACAAACCGGCTTCAACAGATGAAGATGGCATTGTTGATCATAGTTTGAAACTGTTCAAGATCATCGGCTCGCCAGGTTATGTGAATCATCTGGAAGCGGTGCAGACCGCCCGTAAATTATATAAGCGAAGTTACTATCCTGCTGGTGTACTTCAACAGTTTTTAGCAATATTATGTACAGGCTCATTGCTGCAACTGGACAAGCAAATCAAACAAGAAACCCTGGTGGTCCATGGTTCTCGAGATCGATTGCTGCCTCCTAGCCATGGCAAGGCCGTTGCGAAAGCAATTTCAGGGGCTAAATTTGAATTAATTGATGGAATGGGGCATGATATCCCACCGCATTTTATTCCATATCTTAGCGAATTATTTGCTGATCATTTTAAATCATAAACATTAGGACACTATGGCTGCATTACCATCCCTAAGACAGCTGTCATACCTCGTAACACTGTCAGAGACGCTACATTTTACAGAAGCTGCTCGCCGCTCCTTTGTCACCCAGTCTACCTTGTCTGGCGGCATCATGGAGCTGGAGCGTTTACTCGGTGGCGTACTTGTTGAACGCGACCGCCAGAATGTTCGTTTAACGCCTCTTGGTGAACAAGTGGTTGCACGCGCACGTGTTCTACTGGCCGATGCTCAGGACCTAATGCGTTTAAGTCGTGAGATGAGTGAACCCCTAACCGGTGATCTACATCTCGGCGTCATTCCAACAATTGCACCTTTCCTATTGTCCCAGCTTCTGGATGAAGTACATAAGCAATTACCAAAAATCCAGTTGCATCTGCATGAAGCGCAAAGTGAAAAGATTGTAGAAAAGCTGGAACATGGCAACCTGGATATGGTGGCTTTGGCATTGCCTTTCGATACCCGCGGTCTGAAAGTTGCTGAAATTGCCAAAGAAAATCTGTATCTGGTTTACCAAAAATCTGATCAGCATGCTGCACAAGCAAACTCTTTAGAAGATCTGGATCTGTCTCGCCTGATGTTACTTGAAGAAGGTCATTGCCTGCGTGATCATGCCTTGAGTGCCTGCCCGATTGGTGAGCGTAAAAATGATCACCGTTTAAAAGCCAGCTCACTGCCGACTTTAATCGAAATGGTGTCTGCAAATCTGGGCTTTACCCTGCTGCCTGAAATTGCGATCCATACCAATATGATTAAAGGCAATCCTGAGATTCAGGTAAAAGCGATCGATTCAGCCCCAAGTCGTACCCTGGCATTGGTAACCCGTAAAAGCACACCGCTGCAAAGCGAGTTTGATGTGCTATTACAGATTTTCCAGAAAATCACTCAGCACGATGCTGCCTGATCTATAGATAATAAAAAGGAGCACATGTTGCTCCTTTTTTATATCTTGAATTGAATGCATCCAGTCCGCCTAGAAACTTAGAATCTCTACATTTCAGCTAAATCACTATTCTTTGGGATAGGCATTTGCATCTGCCTGATTCACAGTATAGCTCTCTATCGCATCTACAGGATCGCGTTTTATTGGCTAGCCTTTTGCCTGCACCGGTTTTAGTGATTCGTTCACCGACTGGACTCGACCTGTCAAAAATCCAGACCGTGCTACAGCAACTCGGCTATCAGCCAGATATGCTGCTGTATGCGGACAATATGCTGTCCGCACAATCCATGATTACTGAACATCTGCCTAATCTGATTCTTTATCATGCAGCAACAACTTCAGAGATCAGTGTGATCCGTCCGCTGAAACAGCAAAGCCTAGATACGCCCGTTATTGCCATACTCAATACTCATTCCACAGCACTGATCTATTCAGCCTTGCTGTCCGGCGCAGATAGCTATATGCAGCATCATGATTCATTACCCCAGTTCGCTGATAGTCTAAAAACTGTCTTGCGCGGTGGAGCCTACATTCATACTGAATTGGCAGACTATCTCCTGCACCAGCCCAGCGTTAAAGCCTGTCTCAACTTCGCTGAATTACAGTTATTACAAGTAATGAGTCAGCATAAATCGCAAACCGAACGACAAAACTAGCTTCAGATGAAAGATTATCAGATGTATAGTCAGGTCAAACACATCTATCGAAAACTGATCAGACTCAGCTTAAACAGTTCAATTGTATGTTCGAAATAAAAAAGAGGCTGAATATTCAGCCTCTTTAAATACTTAAACTTATTTAAACAGCTCTAACAGAATACGTTGTGCATTATGCGGTTTTTCACCTTCTTTTGGCTGTGCCCGCAGCCAGGTACCATCGCCTTGCAATAACCAGGATTGCTGGTTGTCTTTCAGGTAATTCAACAGACCTTGTTGATAGATGCGTTTTTTCAAGGCTTCATCTTCGACCGGGAAACAGGCCTCGACCCGATTAAACAGGTTACGATCCATCCAGTCTGCACTTGAACAATAAATACGTGAATTTCCATTATTGCTGAAATAATACACGCGGGTATGTTCCAGGAAACGTCCGACAATTGAACGCACCCGGATATTTTCCGACAGACCCGGCAAACCCGGACGCAAACTGCAAATCGACCGAATAATCAGGTCAATCTGTACTCCGGCCTGAGAGGCTTCATAGAGTTTGTTAATCAATTGCATTTCGGTCAGCGCATTGACTTTGACAATAATCTGCGCCGGTTTCCCTGCCTGAGCATAGGCAATTTCATTATCGATATAGTTCAGTAACTGGGCATGTAAGGTAAACGGCGCATGCAGCAACTTTTTCAGCTTGGCCATTTTCCCCATACCGGTCAGTTCCTGGAAAATACGATGCACATCTTCACACAGATCTTTATCCGTCGTTAACAGACCATAATCGGTATAGATTCGCGCATTGCCGGCATGATAATTACCGGTGCCCAGATGCACATAGCGCACCAATTTGTTATTTTCCCGGCGCACCACCAGAATCATCTTGGCGTGAGTCTTGTAACCGACAATGCCGTAGACCACGACCGCACCCGCTTCTTGCAGTACATTGGCGACTTCAATATTGGATTCCTCATCGAAACGCGCACGCAATTCAATCACTGCCGTGACTTCCTTACCATTACGGGCAGCTTCAGCCAGCACCTGCACAATTTCAGAATCTGGTCCACTACGGTACAAGGTTTGCTTGATCGCCAGCACTTGCGGATCGCGTGCCGCTTCACGTAATAATGAAATCACCGGCGCAAAAGATTCAAATGGATGATGCAGCAAAATATCCTGTTTATGCATCGCACTAAAAATATTTTCAGATTTTTTCAGTACTTTAGGAATGATGGGAGTATGCGAGTCATAACGTAAATGCGGACGTTTAAAGTTAGATAGCAAACGTGCCAGATTGACCGGGCCCGCGACTTTATAAAGCTGCTCGTCGTCCAGATCAAATTCATTCAGTAGATATTCATAAATATGCTGCGGACAATTTTCTGTCACTTCCAGACGCACGGCGCGGCCAAAACGGCGTGAACTGAGTTCGCCTTTGAGTGCCTTGGCTAGATCTTCAACATCTTCATTCAAGGCTAAATCGGCATTTCGGGTAACACGGAACTGATAACAGCCAGTCGCCGTCATCCCCGGGAACAGATCAGACACATGCTCATGAATAATCGCCGACAGCATCACATGATGTTCTTTTCCATCGGTCAGTTCATCCGGTAAACGTACCACGCGTGGCAGTGAACGCGGTGCGGGTACCACAGCCAGATCAATCTGACGGCCAAAAGCATCTTTCCCTTCCAATGTGACAATAAAGTTCAGTGATTTATTCACCAACCGTGGGAATGGATGCGCAGGGTCCAGGCTGATCGGTGTGAGAACCGGCGCCACTTGCTCCTGAAAATATTTTTTAATCCAGGCAGATTGTGCCGGAGTCAGCTCACCACGGCGCAAGAAGCAAATATCTTCCTCACGCAGTTTTGGCAAAATTTCTTCATTTAAAATACGGTACTGGCGTTCAATGGCGGCATGTGCTGTTTTAGAAATCTGTTCTAAAACCTGCTTTGGAGTCAAGCCATCCGGACTCCGGCTTTCATTGTCCAGATCCAGCTGTTCCATCATCCCGGCGACCCGGATTTCAAAAAACTCATCCAGATTACGCGAGAAAATCAACAGGAAATTCATGCGTTCGAGCAATGGATGTAAAGGATCGACAGCCTGTTCCAGGACACGTAAATGGAAGTCTAGGATAGACAGTTCACGATTAATATAACGATCATTATATGTATATTCAGGCTGTGCTGAAGTTGTGCTGGCTGCCGTATTCATATCAAACCTATGCGGATTTAAAATTGTGCTTATCGCTCCAAGTATGCTTCAAATTGATGACAATTTCATAAAAAAAAGCCCAATTATTTGGGCTTTCTCCTCAAATCATCAATTAAGGTAATTCTGCATAACGCATATAGCGCTGAATCATCCGCTTACGAGCATTTAATGCAGAGGAATTGCGATGATCCTGGAAGTATTTCGGATTGGTGAGAATGGTCGCCAGAAAGATGGCTTGATCCCGGGTCAGGCTTTGCGCGGTTTTACCAAAATAATGTTTGGCCGCTGCTTCAACGCCGTAAATATTGTCTCCGAACTCGATCGAGTTTAAATAGACTTCCAGAATCCGTTCTTTCGACCACATGCGTTCCATCATCCAGGTCGCGACCGCCTCCTGACCTTTACGCACAAATGAACGCTTGTTGACGAGGAACAGGTTTTTCGCCAATTGCTGGGAGATTGTCGAACCACCGGCCACTACACGGCCCTGATTTCTGTTTTTATTCAGCGCAGTTTGAATTCCGTCCCAGTCAAAACCATGGTGATGAATAAATTTTCCATCTTCCGCAGTGACGATGGCACGTTTCAGATTCAGGCTGATCTCGTCATAGGGACGCCACTGATGCTGAATCGCTTTGGAAGGTTCTGTCCAGTAATCAATCCGCATCATCATGGTGGTGTTCACCGGATTGGTTCGCCACCAGGCCAGACTGGCAAAGATCCACAATTGAACCAGCAGAATCACACTGACGATGACGAGCATCGTGCGGATCAGAAAGGCTTTCATGTCAGTGCGTTACTCCTGAAAATTTAATTTTTCGTGTTAAGCTTATTCGAAATATACAATCACAGCAAAAAAATAGCATGTCTGAATACTCTCCCCCTGTCGAACATCGCAAACTTGAAATGCATCTCTGGTGGATCACCGCCATTTTAATCGGGATCAATGTTGGATTATTTGGCTGGCAAGCCATGCATGGCATGGATGTTAGCCAGCCGAGTACCCGAGACGCTATTCTCTGGGGTGCCGATTATGCACCTTTAACCTACTTAGCGGAACCCATGCGCTTGTTTAGCAGCATGTTTTTTCATTTTGGCCTGATTCACCTGATGTTGAATATGTGGGCCTTGTATATTTTTGGTAGTGTTGCCGAACAGCTGTTTGGCCGGATGTATTTTATTGGCCTGTATGTGTGTGCCGGATTAATGGGCAGCCTGCTCAGTGGCTATATGAACATTCAGGACAGCTATAACCTGATTGAAGGCGGTGTGGCCAATCCGGATTTATTGCCTGCGGTCAGTGCCGGCGCATCCGGTGCCGTGATGGGACTCGGGGCTTCACTGACGGTGCTGGCCTTATTGCCGATGCTGCCACAGCAACGTTTTATCCTGGATAAAAAAACCCTGGTGATGGTGATGGGTCTAAACCTCGCGCTGGGCTTTATGATCAGCGGAATCAACAATGCCGCACATATTGGCGGCATGCTGATGGGGGCTTTTCTCACCTTGTTATGGTACATCGGTCAAAAAATGCAGCGTAGTCACCTGTTCAATCTGATTGCCTTGCTGATTGGTTTCGGCCTTTGTGTGCTGCTTTATCAACATAACTTGGCCTTGATTGAACCCATTCGCCCACTGTGGCAAGAGATTCTGGAAATGATGCAACAGCAACTAAAACTTTAACTCTCAGCCAGTTTAAAAATCACGGAGATGAATCTTATTGATTCATCTCACGCAAGCTTTGTAAGGGTGGAATCTCTGACAGATAACTCAGGCGATAACGGCCAATCAGCGCACATAAAGTGGTCATAAAGATCGGCAAGATAATCCAGATTTCCCAATGCGGCTGAATCATTAAATCCATTTTATAACTGGCAATCGCACTGATCACTTCGGCAAACAGGCAGGAAACTATTCCGGCAAACAGCCCAATAAAACCAATTTCCAGACTCATCATGGTTTTCAGTTTCTGCTTGGAACTACCGAATGATCGAAGCAAAGCCACTTCACGTTTGCGCTCATCCATCAACAGGTTCAGACAGGCCATCAGTACCAGAAAACCGGAAATGCTGACCAGTACTGCCAGAATGGTCACGATTTGCACTAGCACATTCACAATGCGTTTGATCTCTTCCAGAATCAGGCTGACATCAATAAACACCGTGTTGGAAAATTGCTGGATCACAGACACCAGTTTGCCCT
Source organism: Acinetobacter sp. RG5 (assembly GCF_031844265.1). Taxonomy (GTDB): domain Bacteria; phylum Pseudomonadota; class Gammaproteobacteria; order Pseudomonadales; family Moraxellaceae; genus Acinetobacter. The sequence goes on from NZ_JAUZUV010000001.1 coordinate 492,404, forward strand.
TATCTACCTCCGGGACATAAAAACTGCCCAGATAACTGCCGGCATTGGCATCCATGGTATTGGGTGCAAAGATAAAGAAAAAGTTGGGACTAAAACTTTCCCATTCGACGGTTCTTAGATTAACGACTTTAGCTTCCAGTATCCCTTCCGGCAGGCTGAAACTGAGTTTATCTCCAATCTTGATCCCTAACTCTTCAGCAGTATTGGCTTCGACCGATACGGTGCCGACTTGTTTTAATACCGCGTCACCACTGACAATCACATTATCCTGAGGATAGCGGTTTGACTGGGTCAGATTCAGCTCACGTCTTAAAGTATTGCTACTTTTAACCAACTCTTCGGCAAATGGCTGATCATTTTTGGCGACCAGACGCCCACGGACATTTGGATATAGCGGTGTGCTTTTCCAGCCATTCTGCTCAAGTTGGGCTTTGAGATCCGGCATATCAAAAGGCGGTAAGCCATAAACAAACTGGTTCGGCGTACCTTCCGGTAACTGTTGCTGCCAACGATCTAGCAGATCGGTACGCAAGACTGCCAAGACTGTAATCAGGCTCAAGCCCAAGGCTAAAGCCGTAATCTGCAAGGCGGTCTGAGAAGGTGTGCGTACATAGGCTGACAGATTCAGCTTCATATTACGTAGCAGTTTCAACACCCCCCATACCGTCAGATACAGCACTGCACATAACACAATAATCGCGCCAATCACCCAGGCGGTCAGCAGCAAGTTTTCAGTCAAAATCACACTAAAAATAATCAGGCTGAGCGTTCCGGTCAGCAGCATCCATAGCATGGATTGTACTGATTTTTCCTGCTGGCGAATGACCCGAATTGGCGGGGTATTCAGCAGTTGCAATAAGCTTGGCATGACAAAGCCGAATAGCACCACGGCACTGGTCAGCATCGCGACCGGCAATGGTCCGAGCAACATTGCTAAGGCTGAAAATTCAATCTGCAAATTTGGAATCAGCTGCAACATCAATTGCAACAGTCCATAACCCAGACTGATCCCGACCACGGTGCCAATTAGCATGGCAATCAACAGCACCATCCCGAGTAAAGCCAGATAAGCCGATAGAATCTGCTGCTTGGTAGCACCGATACAACGCATCAAGGCAATATGATCCTGATTCTGCTGCACATAGCGCTGCGCGGTTAAGGCTATGGCAATCCCGCATAATAGAATGGTCAGAATATTGGCCAGTTGCAGGAAAGTATCCAGATTGGCAATCGGCTTCATTAAGCGGGTATTGCTTTCACTGGCATTGCGCAACCTGAGACTGCTTTGCTCCTCAAATTCCTGTCCTTGTACTTCCGCTGGCGTTTCAGCCGAGCCGTTTGCTGACTTGACCTGCTGCTTGAATAAGGCTTCATATTGTTGGGTATCATCCGGACGACCAGCCATGAGTAAGCGATATTCAATCCGGCTCCCCACCTGAATGGCATTGGTTCGTGCGACATCTGCCTGGGAGATAATCACGGTCGGCGAAAAACCGGAAAATCCAAGCTCCTGATTGGAGTCCTGTTCAATCTTGGCGGTGATTTTGAATGCTGCATCGGCAATATTGAGCTGATCCCCTAATTTGACTTTGAGCAAATCCATGGCTCGTGGACTGAGCCAGATTTCACCAGACTGAATCGATTTTTTTGCCGGTTGCACCCGCAGTTCGCCACGCAAAGGAAAAGCCTGATCAATGGCTTTGACATTGACCATGACAAACTGCGCATCGGTATAGGCCATACTGCTAAAGAAAGTGACCTCTGACTGCTTTAAATCCAGCTGCTTGGCCTGATCACGCCACTGCTTCGGCAAAGGCTCATTATCTGAAAGCACCAGATCACCGGCCAGCATTTCTGCTGCCTGCAAGGCGACTGCATTTTGGATCTGCTCGTTACTAAACTTGAGTGCAGTGGTCGCACTGATCGCCAGCGTTAAGGCAATAATCAGCAGATAAATTCCGGTGGTTTTAAAGCTTTGCGTCAGTAAGGGACGAAATAATGGATTCATTTCATCCTCCACTCGGATGTTCAATCAGCTCGCCATTCAGCAGTTCAAAATGTCGCTGACACTGCTGCGCCAGTTTGCGGTCATGCGTGACCAGCACCAAAGTCGTCCCCAGTTCCCGGTTCAGTTGAAACAGCAATTGTTCAATTTCTTTGGCCGTTTCACCATCGAGATTGCCCGTAGGTTCATCGGCAAAAATGATTTTTGGTTCACTGACCAGTGCGCGTGCAATCGCCACACGTTGCTGTTCTCCCCCGGACAATACTTTTGGGGTTTGCTGCGCCTGTCGATCCAGACCGACCTTATGTAGTAATGCCAACGCCTTTTGCTCAGCTTCTGCATATTTAAAGCCGGGCTGCAGGCGCAGTGGCAGCATTACATTTTCAAGTGCAGTCAGGTGCGGTAAGAGCTGAAAAGACTGAAAGACAAATCCGATATTTCTTAAACGTACTAGCGCACGTTGTTCTTCATTCAAGTTAGACACTGATTCGCCACAGACCAGAAGCTGACCTGAACTTGCCTGATCCAGTGTCGCCAGAATACCCAGTAATGTGGATTTTCCGGAACCGGAACGACCGGTAATAGCCACTTGTTCTCCGGCCTGAATATCCAGATCAAGATCCTCAAAAATGGTGAGTTGTTTTTGTGAAAGTTGTATCTTTTGTGTCAATTTCTGGGCAGAAATAATAGCCTGTGGCATGATGGTCGAATCGTTGCTGCTTTGAATCATACGTGTCCTATATGAAAGATCTTAATCAGAAAACTCGGCTATTGCCTTACTTTTTTTTGCTCAGTCTGTGCCTGTTACCTCTTGGGGTTTCAGCAAAGACGATTATGATTTTAGGTGATAGTTTAAGTGCAGGTTATGGTATCCAGCCCCAGCAGGGTTGGGTACATTTATTACAAAAGCGTTTAGAGCAACAGTATCCGAAACAGCATAAAGTGGTCAATGCAAGTGTCAGCGGTGAAACCACCAGCGGAGCACTGGCCAGACTGCCAAAATTGCTGCAGACGCATCGTCCAGACCTTGTGGTGATTGAGTTAGGTGGCAATGATGGCTTACGTGGACAACCACCACAAATGATTCAAAAAAATTTAGCCAGCCTGATTCAGCAGAGCCAGAAAGCCAAGGCCAAGGTCATTGTATTTGGCATAAAGATACCGCCTAATTACGGGCAGGCCTATAGCAAGGCGTTTGAAAATAATTATAAAGTGGTCAGTCAGCAATATAAGGTGAAATTATTGCCTTTCTTTATGCAAGGTGTCGCCGGTAATAAAACCCTGATACAAAAGGATCTGATTCATCCAAATGCCAAAGCACAGACGATTCTGTTAAATAATGCTTATCCATATATTAAAGGCGCTTTATAAAGCGCCTTTAACTTATTTTAGAATATATTTAGATGAATCGTGATTAGAAATCGAAGAATGTCACTTCACCAGTTTCCAGTGAATATTCAGCACCCACGACTTTTAGTTTTCCTTGTCCAATCAGGTTTTCCAGAACGGCTGAACCGTGACGCAACTGATTCACCGAAGCAAATACGTTGGAACGTACTGCATGCTTGGACAATTTTGCCAAGTCATTTTTCAGTTCAGTTTGCATTAAAGTTTCAACTGAAGGACGTACGCGGTTCACAATCGACATCAGGTTTGCCGATGGGGGGCAATCTGGACACATCAAGGTATCAATAGTCGCTTTAATCGCACCACAGTGACTGTGACCTAACACCACCACAATCGCGCAATCATAACGTGCAGCGGCAAATTCAACACTGCCGACCTGTGAGGGTGCAACAATATTACCTGCAACACGAATCACAAAAAGATCGCCGAGACCCTGATCAAAAACCATTTCGGCTGGAACGCGCGAATCTGAACATCCCAAGACAATCGCAAACGGATTCTGATCCTCTGCCATTTCTGCGCGCTGTTGGTGGCTAAGTTGTTTTGGATGCGTGGTATCGCCACTGACAAAACGTTGGTTACCCTGTCTAAGACGTTCTAAAGCTTCTTGAGCTGTGAGCATTCTTTTCTATCACCGATGTTTTTAGTGGGAATATCTTACTGCCAGTTTTTTTGAATGTCACTTGCAAAAAATCTTAGCTGATTAAATTTTTAGCATTTATCTAATTTCATTTCTGCAGAGAATTTATGCGCAATACATCACATTTTCTAGCCATTTAATGCAATCCAGCAAAAAACTAATGGGTGACAAGCGCAAGGATTGATTTAAAATAGAATGAAGAATAATGTTTTTATTTGAATGAAAATTGCAAATTTATAACATGGAAGTATTTTGATTGAGCAATTTGCTCACTGGGTTTGTTTTGGGGAATGGTCAATGAAGAAAATAATAAAATTGCGCTCGAAAATGATTTGTTCAGCCGTGGTTGCCTTAAGCATAGCATTACCGGGCCTGACACATGCTCAAATACTGTTTAGCCAGAAAAATGAAACATCTGCCAAAGTCTTGCAGCAGCATCTGTTACAAGAACGCAGCCTTGCCGGTCTCAAATCCAAGACCCTCAAAATTGGCGAGGTCACCTGGAGTTATAGCGAAGGCGGTGCCAAGAACAAACCATCCATTCTACTGATTCATGGTCTGGCCGGCACGCGCGACAACTGGAACCGGGTCGCCCAGTTTCTGACGCCCTATTATCATGTCATTATTCCGGATCTGCCAAGCAACGGCGACACCAAAGTTCCGGACAATTTTGATGTTTCTGTGCCCAATGTGACCTCTCAACTGCGTTTGTTCCTTGAAACCTTAAATGTGGACGAAAATTTACACATTGCCGGCCACTCTCTGGGTGGATCGATTGCCACAGTTTATGCCTCGCAGTACCCTTTCGATACGCAAAGCCTGTTTTTAATCAATAGTGCTGGTCTTTACAAAATGGGGAATACTCCCTATACCAAAGATCCTCAAGCCTTAAAAGACCTGATCGTCAGCAAACCCGGTGATCTGCAAGATGTTTCCAAACAGCTGATGCAGAATCCGCCAGTGATTCCTTATCAGTTACGGCATGCACAGGAAAAACTGTTGATTTCACGCGCTGAACAAACCAGCAAATCGATTGATCAGGTGGTGATGCTAAACCGGATTTATACACCGGAAACCTTTGCCCGCCTGACGCGTACGGTTGAAGCACCCACCTTGATTTTATGGGGCAGACAGGATCGGATCATTAATGTCGAAGTAGTCAAAGAGCTACATGCCCTGCTGAAACGTGCCGAGAAGCCAGTGATTTTAAATAATGTCGGGCATATGCCGATTCTTGAAGCAGAAAAACAGGTTGCACAACATTATTTGCCTTTTCTGGCCAAGACGCAGACCCTAAAAAACCCGCTTGCTGATAAACTCATTCCTTTAAATTAAGTTTCAGAGATGCTATGCAGAAACACCCGATGATTGAGCAGTTGATCGATGCTCAACTTGATTTTCTCGATCAGGCATTTTCTCAATCTGAAACGATTCAAAGCGAGTTTCATGCATTTTATTTGTGGCTACGTAAACAGACGCTGAAAGAGCTGTGGAGTTGTGAACTGATCAACCAGCTTTTACAAAAACAGATTCTGGGTACTGCCGCCAGCAGCTTTCTGATTGAACAGATTGCCGAGCATATCCGTTTTGCCCTGGTGCATCCGGCCAATGATACCACCACGATTGCCGATCTGATTCCAGTACTGACCGTAGACAAAATCGCCCAGTATGTGGCCAGTAAAAGTGGCCATCGGCAGCGTCTGATTAAAACCATAGTGAATAATCCGGCATTTTCCGCCATGATTACCCAATTGATCCAGCATTCCATTCAGGATTATATGGATAACTCCATGATTGCCAAAAGCGTGCCCGGGGTTTCCCGCTTTATGAAAATGGGCAAATCCGTTCTGGAAAATGTCACCGATACCAACCTCGATAGCACCATTGCACGTTATCTGCAAAAGAACATTCTGAAGCTCAGCCAGATGAGTGAGCATGTACTGAACCAGCATTTTGACGACGAGAAACTCTATCATTTTCAGGCCAATCTCTGGCATAAAATCAAGGACATGCCAGTATCGGTCTTGAAGAATTATATTGAGCTGCAGGACCTGAATCAGACAGTCGGCTTAGGGCATGACATCTGGGATCATATACGTCAGACAGACTATCTGCAGCAGCAAGTGCATGACGGAATTCATACCTGGTATGTCCGCAATCAGGAACATACTTTTGATCAGTTATTACGTGATTTGAATATTGATGAAGCGCTAATTCAGAATGAATTGCAGCATCTGCTCTGCCCGGTAATCCAGCAAATGGTTTCTCAACGGCATTTACGTGAGCGTGCACGCATGTATCTGGAACAATTTTATTATCATGCAGATACTTTGAAAATTCTTAAGATTTAAATAAAAAAGCCGCTATAAAGCGGCTTTTTTTATATTGTCATTTGCTTAGAATTTTGCATTCAGACTGATACCGTAACGACGACCATCCAATAGTTGATCACCATCAATATCTTCAGCTTTTTCATCCAGTAGGTTATAGACACCAAATTTACCTGTTAGATTCGGACTGAATTTATAGTTAAAGCCGACATCTACAAATTGGTAACCTGGATTTGGCTGAGCCATAGAGGTACGGCTCAAGTAAGCAGAGGTTTCAGAACGATGGTGCAAGCGGCTCCATACATTGAGTGCCTCATTTAGCTCATAATCCACACCAATATTAAACATGTGTTCCGGCATCTGGTTCAGTGGCTGGCCTTTAAAAGCACCTGACTTAAACTCTGAATCAGTATAAGTATAGTTTGCAGTCAATGTCGTGTAATCATTCAGACTGGCTTCTACCGTTGCTTCTATACCACGAATTTCTGCTTCATCTACATTAATCCGTTCACTAATAAAGTAGAATGGAATATCCCCTTCGAAACATTTCCAATTCTGCCAGTTATTACGGTTTGTTGTGGTGCCATCCGTATCGGTTTCGCAGGCACGAACTTCCGTAATCCGGTCTTCATATTTAGTGATAAAGCCAGTCAGCGATGTATTGATATAATCATTTTTCCAGTTGAAACCTAATTCAGTCGATACACTTGATTCAGGTTTCAAGTCCGGATTGGCACGAATAATGCCACGGCCTGTTGCTAAGGGTGAACCACCGCCACCCGTGACGCTATAGAAACCTTCTGTGGCTGCACGAATATCAGGCTGTTTATAACCTGTAGCCACACCACCTTTTACTACAAAGTTATCATTTACCGCGTACACCCCATACAGTCGTGGCGATAAATGGCCACTATAGTTTTCATCATGATCATAACGTAAGCCGGCGGTTAAGTCGAAACGATCCGTAATACTCCAGGTGTCTTCAAGGAAAGCGGCAGCAGACCAACGTGTTAATTCACTAAATTCAGGTGCATTAGGATTCCGGTTAGTCGCTTTATCGACCAGTTTTTCATCTTTAAGATATCCCCCGAATGACAGCGTATGATCACCTAAGGCTAAGTTCCATTGACTGTTCGCTGTCCAAGTATCCAGGGTAATCCCTTTGGTGCCGAGTTCCGTATTGCCACGATCTGGATTTTTTGAATTTTCATATTGAATATAAGATGAACTGTCTAAGTTATCGCTATAACGGCCATTATGGGTTAAGGAATAAACATTACGATAATTACGCGAGAATGAATCTGCAGCACCTTGAGCAGGTGCTACCGTTTCCCCTACAGACGTAGTTGATTCCTGCTGCACGAAATTAGCTTCAACTTGTACATCATGATCATCATTAATGGCATAAGTCAGGCGTGAATTTAAGCTTTCACGTTCCGTGCCACGAAAACCGCCAACATAACGGTCTTCATTACGTTCCTGCTTATTGACTGCCAGTTGCAAACCAAGCTTATCTGCAATTAAAGGACCAGCAAGATATGCAGAAGCATTTTTAATATCACCTGAACGGCTACTGTCCTGAATCGTGGTTCCCAATTCAACATTGCCAGACCATTCATCCGACACTTTTTTGGTAATAATATTCACTACACCGCCCATGGCATCTGTACCATAAAGTGTAGAAGCTGGACCACGGATCACTTCAATACGTTCAATTGCTGAAATAGGTGGCAGAATATTTTTCTCAAAACCTCCATCGTCTCCATTCGGATTGACATCCTTGCCGTACTGACGCTTACCATCGACCAGAAACAAAGTATAGTTTGAACTCATACCACGAATACTGATGGTCTGTGCAGAACCTGCACCTGAAACCACGACCCCGGGCGTATTACGCAGTACATCAGTAATGTCGTTATATTCACGTTTATCTAATTCTTCACGATCAATCACGGTAATGGAAGCTGGTGCTTTAGCCAAATCTTGCTCATAACCTGTTGCGGTCACCACAATCGTTTGCAATTTAGTCGCTTCCGCCTGTGGAACAACAGCTTCTACTGCAGATGTATTTCCCGCCATAGCTGTAAATACAGCAAATGCCAAAGTTGTTTTTAAGAATGGGTTATTCATACCTTGCGCGCCCCAATATTTATGAAGAGATCATGTTTATTCGGTTACGAAGTGTAACAGCTTTTCAATTGAATGCAATTACTATTGATAATTATTATCATTAACATTCACTTGTTTTTAATCCAGAAATAAAAAAACCTCGAAATTTCGAGGTTTTTAAAATGCGATAAATAAACTGTTATATAGAACAGCTTATTTCATATACGCACCTTCAGACTGACTATGATCCGTTTCATCAACGACATGCATTAACTCTGGTACATGTTGTTTTAATGTGGTTTCAACACCTTGTTTCAAAGTGATATCAATCGCTGAACAGCCCTGGCAACCACCACCAAATTTAAGTACAGCGGTTAAACCTTTTTCAGGGTCTTCTTTAACTTCAACCAGTGCACAGTTACCGCCATGGCCTGCCAGACCCGGGTTAATTTCAGACTGCAAGACATAGGTAATGCGCTCTTCTACTGATGCATCTGGCCCCACGCGTGGCACTTTAGAGTTCGGCGCACGGAAAGTCAACTGACCACCAAAACGGTCTTTGTTGTAGTCAATCACGGCATCGAGTAAATACGGAATAGATGGCGAGTCGATAAAAGCAGGGAAATCAGGATATTCCTGCTTATAATCTGTCGGTACAACTTCATCAGGTGCACTATAGGCCATGCAACATTCAGCGCGAGGAGTACCCGGATGCTCTACAAAAACACGCACACCAATACCCGGGGTGTTCTGTTTATCCAGTAGATCCTTTAAATACTCTTGTGCTGTTGGTGTAATCAATAAGTTGGGAATTTCACCAACAACTGGAGTGCTGCTGTTCTCAGTCGACATAACAATAATTTCCTCAAGCTCAAGCGGCCATTTTAACTGAAGATGCGGGGTAATTTTTAAAAATCAACTAAAATTGTCGGATTTATTATAAAAGTACAACTTTAGCTTAATTTTAATGGCATGATAATTGGCAAATAGGCACCCTTAGAATCATTTATATGCTTGATTTACCTTTTAATCATACCGTGACCATTATTCTGATCACCTGTATTGTGTCATTTATTGCTTTCTCCAAAGAGACGGTGATGAATCGCCTGATTTTCTGGCCACCGGCACTGCAACGTGGACAATATGACCGCTTTATTACGCATGGCTTTATCCATGCGGATGGTGCACATCTGCTGTTCAACATGATTACCCTGTTCTTCTTCGGCAGCGTGATTGAAAGCTTTTATCGTCAATATCTGTATGACCTGGGTTTTATCCTGTTTTACCTCGGTGGACTGATCGCAGCGATTCTGCCAAGTTACCTGAAGCATAAAAATGATGCGCGCTGGGCCAGTCTAGGTGCTTCCGGTGCAGTGTCAGCTGTGCTGTTTGCCTATATTCTGTTTGAACCTTGGAAATTAATTTTTGTGTTCTTCATTCCGGTTCCTGCCATTATTTTTGCTGTGCTGTATGTAGCCTATAGCATTTGGTCAGGCAAAAAAGGCAATAGCAACATTAATCATAGCGCGCATTTATGGGGAGCGGCTTACGGGGTGGTCATGACGATTATTCTGGAGCCACGCCTGATTCCGCATTTCCTGAATAAACTGATGCAGGTTCCGTTTTAATCAGGTTTTTTAAATATTGAAGGAATAAAGCTACATATGAGTTAAGCCTCATATTTCTGCTGAAAATGGATAAGAGAGCTACTGCTCTCTTATTCGTTTGAAACATCTCGTAATATATTAGAAAGTGATGATGTCACTTAATGCCAATCTTGGACTGAATTTTGCAGCGATAATATATACATCTGTATATTAATTACTGTCATTCTCGAGATATTTTGCATGTCCACTACACCAGACGGTCTTCAATTTCCTCTTCAGTCTCAGCAACAAAAACCAAGTAGCTCCAAAGCAGGTCGTGCGATCATCGCAGCAGCCTTAGCCAATGTAAATCCACACAGTTCTCAACAGGCACAATCAGAAAAAAACTGGCGCAAACACTACACAGTACATTTTAAGCAACTGGTCGAACAGGGACTGAGTTCCCCTGAAGCCAGCTTGAAAATTGCCGAAGATGGATTGGCAAAGGCCCATCAGACTTTTGAATTTTATCGTGATGGTCAAAAGTATGTATTGCAAGATGCCTTAACTCTGCCCGCTGAACAACTACAGACATTCAAACTCACAGGTAGCAGTAAAGCTGTACCAGAATGGTATGTGCCTTACCACGGTCAAAAGCTGCAAGGTGATGCCTTATTGGAGCAGATTGAGCGCTGGGAAAGCCAAGGCATCGTGGAAACCAGTCATGCCAATGCCCTACGTGAATGTGTGGTGCATCCTGAATGGTTTGATCTTTCCGATCGAACCACGGTGCTGTTTGGTGCAGCATCTGAAGCCGGTCCTCTGACCTGGCTGGCGAAATGGAAAGCCAATATTGTAGCGATTGATCTGCCGAATACCCGTGTATGGGGCAAGATTGTTGATACCATCAACCAAGGCAATGCCACGCTGTATGCGCCATGTACTGAAGACCTGCCTGCTGATACTTCACTTGATATTTTAAAAGAAAAACTGGGGGCGAATTTGCTGACCCAGATTCCTGAAATTGCCAAATGGTTATTACAGTTCGAGCAGGATCTGGATCTGGCTGCAATTGCCTATCTGGATGGTGAAAAGCATGTTCGGGTCTCCATGGCGATGGATGCCATCATGCAGCATGTCAGCCAGCAAAAAGCTAATACCAGCCTGATGTACATGTGTACGCCGACCGATGTTTATGCGGTTCCGAGTGAAGTGATTGAAGCGTCAAAAGTGAAATATACTGAACGCTCCAAGGCACAGGCAATCATCTCCAAAGGTGTTTCCACTTTAAGCCGCAAACATTTTTTCCAGAAAAATGCGCATGAACTGATTCAGTCTGGTGATCAGGCGTATGGTATTTGTGACTGTCTGGTGGTTGAACAAGGCCCGAACTATGCGCTGGCAAAACGCATTCAGCAATGGCGTGCTACCTTAGCTCGTGCTCAAGGTCAGCGGGTCAGCATCAATATTGCCCCTTCTACTACGACCTATTCCGTGACCAAGAATCCGCTATTAAAAGCCGCATTTAACGGTGCCAGCCTGTTTGATGTTGAAGCCTTTGCACCTGAAACCACCAATGCAATTATGGCTGCACTGTGGATTCATGACCTTCGCAATCCAGAATCGGTGGCCAATCCTGAAGTGAAGCTGAACCATCCGCTTGAATTGATGATGCATGGCGCAAATCATGGTGGTTTGTGGCGGGTTGCTTATCTGGCGCGTACCGCACTACCTTTTGCTGCACTATATGGTTTTGCGACAGAGAAGTTGCCAAAAGGATTATTGAGTAAGTTGAAGAAGTAATTTTTTTATTATCTTCATCCAATTTTTCCATAAGAAAGGTAATCGTTATTTTTAAAGTTCTCCCCTCGTTGCGTAGCAGTGCTGCTCATCCCTAAAGCAGAGAGAACTTTAATTGAAAATGGGCGTTCCCTCTCCTTCTAGGAGAGGGTTAGGGAGAGGTTAATTTAGGCTTTCAATCATTCAAATTCTTATGAATGTGCTTTGGGCAGATTTAAGTTGATCTATTTTATAGCTTCTTTTTTTCTTTACTTTTGAAAGATCAAAAGTAACAAAAATCTTTTGTTAAGCTGATGATATGTCCCTATATCACAGCCTAACGGCGACATCCCTGTCGCCTTAATCGTAATTTAGATTCCTCTTTTACATCCTTAATTTTTCTTCCACCCATAAAAAAAGCTGCTCTAGAGCAGCTTTTTTTATGTCTAAATAACTTAGAACACTTTTAACAGTACCCAATACAAACCGCCTGACAGGCAGATCGTTGCAGGCAAAGTAAAGATCCAGGCAGACAGAATGGTTTTCACCATCTGGAAGTTCAGACCTGACTTGTTCGCCACCATGGTACCTGCTACTGCAGAGTTCAATACATGGGTAGTGGATACCGGCATACCGAAGCCATCTGCCGCTGCAATAGTTGACATTGCCACAAGTTCGGCAGACATACCCTGACCATAAGTCATATGCTGTTTACCAATACGCTCACCAACCGTCACGACAATACGCTTCCAGCCGACCATCGTACCCAGACCAAGTGCCAAGGCTGTCGCCACTTTTACCCAGGTCGGGATGTATTGCAGGAATGAATCCAGATTGTCACGGTATTCATCCACTGTTTTTTCCTGCGCAGCACTCATTGCCGGTAAAGCTTCTGCTTTATCCAGACGCTTAAATGCTGTAGTGCTCAGATACATGTCATTACGGAATTCAGATACTTGAGCTTCAGGAACATCCTTAATGCTGGTATAGCTACCGACTTTCTCACCCAGATGATCCGTCAAGCTTGCCAATGCAGGCACGACTTCAGGGGTAATTTCCTTGGTCTGAATGTACTTGGTGATCACATCACGGGCCTGTTCATCCGGAATATCCTGATGATTTGGATAGATCACATCCGCAGTTTGTGCAGATAACTGGCCAAAAGATTGAATATGTTGTGCATCCAGATTCTTGTTCAGCGAGTACGCCAACGGTACACAGCCGATCAGAATTAACATGATCAGGCCCATACCTTTTTGACCGTCATTTGAACCATGGGCAAAACTCACCCCAGTACAGGTAAAGATCAGCATGGCACGAATCAATGGTGGCGGTGGCTTGTTACCTTCAGGTGGCTGGAACAATTCCAGTTGACGCTTGAAGATTTTTTTCACCAGCAGGAACACAATTGCAGCAAATGCAAAACCGATTAAAGGCGAGAATAACAGCGCCTTACCGACTTTCATCACCTGCTCCATGTCTATACCTGAAGCGCCAGTACCGGCATTCAGAATATAGTTCATGATGCCCACACCCAGAATCGAACCGATCAGGGTATGTGAACTAGATGCCGGAATACCGAGGAACCAGGTTCCCAGATTCCAGAGAATTGCCGCGATCAGCATGGCAAAAACCATGGCAAAACCTGCTCCGGAGCCGACATTCATGATCAGCTCGACTGGCAATAACGCAATAATGCCGTAAGCGACCGCACCACTGGCGACCATAACCCCAAGGAAATTACAGAAGCCGGCCCACATCACTGCGACAGGAGCTGAAAGTGCATTGGTATAAATGACTGTGGCCACAGCATTGGCGGTATCGTGAAAGCCATTGACGAACTCAAAGCTCAACGCAATAAAAAGTGCCGTCGCTAACAAAATAACTGAATACAAGCCCAAGGCCGGTACATGCGCTAAATCTGCAGACAACTGGAAGCCGATATAAATCAGCGTAGTGATAATAAGAGTCAGGAACACCGGCATAAAGAATTTCGGTGTTGGCACATGAACATTGGTCGACTTTTGGGAAGCCGACCCGTGTGCTGAATCTACGGGAGTTTGATTAGGATTCATGCAAGCAGGAATAGAGGATTCAAGAATCCCCATATTGTTCAGTTAAATTGTGACAATTATATGACAAACTGCTGTCATATGAAGCAATTATTTGGATTTTCTTGCTGCTATTCGTCCTGTTTAATTCCGACTAAAACACTAGATTTTGATTTTATAAATCAATTACTTAAGAGAGGATTCCAGCTTATTTAAGCTTAGCAACCGCACATATTTTGCTACCAAAACGATTCATGCCCTACCTGTCATCAAGCAGAGCAAAAGTTTCATTTGCACAGCATAAGCTATCAATATGACAATTTCATGAATGAAAGCATCAGCTTAATTTTCTGATCCTGTTTCTTGTCTGTAAGGCATCGAATCAGATTCGAGATTGCATTATTTTCTGATCCCCATGTTAAAACTTGTTGTTTTTCTAGATGACTTATCAAATTTTCATATCATGCTTATCCATCATTCTGAGCAATCTCAGCAGAAATCAGCCAACTAATCTGCTAAGATTAGCGTCGTTTTTTTTGATTTCTGCTGAGAAAGTTTGAATGTCTACACTTACCACTTTAAAAGAACTTCTTGCCAAAAGAATTTTAATTATCGATGGTGCGATGGGTACCATGATCCAGCGCCATAAACTGGAAGAAGCCGATTATCGTGGTGAGCGTTTTGCTGACTGGGCCTATGATCTCAAAGGCAATAATGATTTGCTGGTGCTGACTCAACCACAAATCATTCAAGGCATTCATGAAGCTTACTTGGAAGCTGGCGCCGACATTATTGAAACCAACACCTTTAACGGTACCCGCGTTTCAATGTCGGATTACCACATGGAAGATCTGGTTCCCGAGATTAACCGTGAAGCAGCGCGTCTGGCCAAAGAAGCCTGTGCCAAATATTCAACGCCTGAAAAACCACGCTTTGTGGCAGGTGTGATTGGTCCGACATCGCGTACCACCTCTATTTCTCCAAACGTGAATGACCCGGCGTTCCGTAACATCACTTTTGATGCGCTCAAAGTTGACTATATTGAATCAACCAAAGCCTTGATCGAAGGTGGTGCAGACATCATCCTGATCGAAACTGTGTTCGATACCTTGAATGCCAAAGCTGCCATCTTTGCGGTGAAAGAAGTCTTTAAAGAATTGGGCTATGAACTGCCAATCATGATTTCAGGTACGATCACGGATGCATCAGGTCGTACATTGACTGGTCAAACCGCTGAAGCCTTCTGGAACTCGATGCGCCATGCAGAGCCGTTATCTATCGGCTTTAACTGTGCGCTGGGTGCAGATGCGATGCGTCCACACGTGAAAACCGTTTCTGACGTTGCCGATACCTTTGTTTCAGCACATCCAAACGCTGGCTTGCCAAATGCCTTTGGTGGTTATGATGAAACGCCGGAAGAAACTGCGGCATTTATTAAAGAATTTGCAGAAAGCGGTTTAATTAATATTACCGGTGGTTGCTGTGGTACTACGCCGGATCATATCCGCGCGATTGCAAATGCTGTTGCAGGCATTACCCCTCGTCAAATTCCTGAAATTGAACCGGCTTGCCGTTTAAGCGGTTTAGAGCCATTTAACATCACCAAAGATTCACTGTTTGTGAACGTGGGTGAACGTACCAACGTCACCGGTTCGAAAAAATTCCTGCGTCTGATTCGTGAAGAAAACTTCGCCGAAGCGCTTGATGTTGCCCGTCAACAGGTTGAAGCCGGTGCACAAATCATTGACATCAACATGGATGAAGGTATGCTCGATTCACAAGGTGCGATGGTGCATTTCCTGAATCTGATTGCTTCTGAGCCTGATATTTCACGTGTACCCATCATGCTGGATTCTTCTAAATGGGAGATTATCGAAGCAGGCCTGAAATGTGTGCAAGGTAAAGCCGTGGTGAACTCGATTTCCCTGAAAGAAGGTCATGACGAGTTTGTCGAACGTGCCCGTCTCTGCCGTCAATATGGTGCTGCGGTGATCGTGATGGCATTTGATGAAGATGGTCAGGCCGATACAGCTGCGCGTAAAAAAGAAATCTGTAAGCGTTCATATGATGTTCTTGTGAATGAAGTAGGCTTCCCGTCCGAAGATATTATCTTTGACCCGAACGTCTTTGCGATTGCAACCGGTATTGAAGAACACAACAACTATGGTGTGGACTTTATTGAAGCGACTGGCTGGATTAAACAGAACCTGCCAAATGCGATGATTTCTGGTGGTGTGTCGAACGTATCGTTCTCGTTCCGTGGTAATGAACCGGTGCGTGAAGCGATTCACTCGGTGTTCCTGTACCATGCCATTCAGCAAGGCATGACTATGGGTATTGTGAATGCCGGTCAGATGGCAATTTACGATGACATCGATAAAGAACTGAAAGAAGCGGTTGAAGATGTTGTTTTAAACCAGAACCAGGGTGAAAGTGGTCAGGAAGCGACCGAAAAACTGCTTGCTGTTGCTGAAAAATACCGTGGTCAAAGTGGTACGCAAAAAGCCGAAGAAAATCTTGAGTGGCGTAATGAGTCTGTTGAAAAACGTCTTGAATATGCTTTAGTAAAAGGCATCACGACTTATATCGACCAGGATACCGAAGAAGCACGGTTAAACTCTACACGCCCACTGGATGTGATTGAAGGTCCATTGATGGCGGGTATGAACGTAGTCGGTGACTTGTTCGGTGCCGGTAAAATGTTCTTGCCGCAAGTAGTCAAATCAGCACGTGTGATGAAACAGGCTGTGGCGTGGTTGAACCCGTTCATTGAAGCCGAGAAAACCCAAGCTGAGGCCAAAGGTAAAATCCTGCTGGCTACGGTGAAAGGCGACGTACACGACATCGGTAAAAACATCGTTGGCGTAGTATTAGGCTGTAACGGTTATGACATCGTGGATCTGGGCGTGATGGTGCCATGCGAAAAAATTCTACAAACTGCGATTGATGAAAAAGTCGATATCATCGGTTTGTCTGGTCTGATCACGCCGTCTCTGGATGAAATGGTGTTTGTTGCCAAAGAAATGCAGCGCAAAGGCTTTAACATTCCGTTAATGATTGGTGGTGCGACGACTTCTAAAGCGCATACCGCAGTGAAAATCTCACCGCAATATCATAACGATGGCGTGCTTTACACCGCAGATGCTTCACGTGCCGTGGGTGTAGCAACACAATTGCTTTCTCCTGAAATGAAACCAAAACTTTTGGCTGACTATGCAGCGGATTATGAAAAAATTCGTACTCGTCTTGCCAACAAGCAACCGAAAGCGGCGAAATTGTCTTATCAAGAGTCAGTCGAAAACGGCTTCAAGATCGATTTCGACAAGAATGCACCGGTTAAACCAAACTTCATTGGATCTGAAACTTTCACAAATTATCCGCTTGAAGCTTTGGTGGAATATTTTGACTGGACACCGTTCTTTATTTCATGGAGCCTGGCGGGTAAATTCCCGAAAATCCTTGAAGATGAAGTGGTGGGTGAAGCAGCACGTGACTTGTATGAACAAGCACAAGCAATGCTGAAAGACATCATCGAGAATAAACGTTTTGATGCGCGTGCGACGTTTAGTATTTATCCTGCAAACCGTGTAGCAGCAGATACAGTTGCCGTTGCAGATGAAGCGGGTAATGTAACTCACAGCTTCGAGCACTTACGTCAGCAGTCTGACAAAGTGACAGGTAAAGCGAACTACTCTTTGGCAGACTTTGTTGCGCCAAAAGATGTGGCTCAGGATTACTTGGGTGGCTTTACCGTGTCGATTTTTGGTGCGGAAGAACTTTCGCAAGAATACAAAGCCAAAGGTGATGACTATAATGCGATTATGGTTCAAGCCTTGGGTGACCGTTTTGCCGAAGCCTTTGCAGAGCATTTACACGAGCGTATTCGTAAAGAGTTCTGGGGCTATCAAGCAGACGAAGCTTTATCAAATGAAGATTTGATTAAAGAAAAGTATGTCGGTATTCGTCCTGCACCAGGTTATCCTGCTTGTCCTGAGCATTCTGAAAAAGCGCCATTGTTTGACTGGTTAGGTACAACCGACAAGATTGGTACGTACTTAACCACAAGTTTTGCAATGTGGCCACCTTCATCAGTAAGCGGTTTCTACTATGCAAACCCTGAAACCGAATACTTTAACGTAGGCAAAATCTCTGGCGATCAGCTGGAAGATTATGCGAAGCGTAAAGGCTGGACACTGGATGAAGCGAAACGCTGGTTAGCGCCAAATCTGGATGATTCAGTGGTATAAGAATCCTCTAATTTAGAGAAGAAAAAAATCCCCTCGAATGAGGGGATTTTTTATACATAAATATTCATGTAAATTTGATGATATTCTTTTCCCTGTATTTTCAACCAGTTTTCAAATCTTATTAAATCATGACTACTGAAGTATTCATCTTCTATTTCGACACATCTCCAACTAGAAATGATAGAGATATAATCATCTACAATCCCAAAAGAGAAGGATGATTTCACGCAATTAAGAAACTCCTCTTTTGTCAAATTCATGGCTTCAAGATGACCTTTGATTTCTTCGACTTTCGCCCCACCCATAAATGTAATTATATTAAATAAATCAGCTAATTGTTTTTCAATTTTTTGAGGCTCAAATGTCAAATCACTAGCTTTTTTGGTATCTTTTAAGCGATGATCATTGATCTTAATAAATTTACCTTCTGGTTTTTCACCTAATGTCCTTACAATAAAAAATGGTAAGAGATTTTCAGACAACAGATCATCTTCAAAATCAAAGCTAATATTTAAATGTAAACTAATTTTAGCCCATAACAACTCTAGAAGAATAATTGCAGAATTAGAGTTATAGGAAGCTAAATAGCTCCACCATTTACCTACATTTTCTTCATCTAATTGTGCCCAATAAGGCATACCTAAAGCTTTCAAAACACCTAATTTATTATTAGTTATTAATGTAGGAAAATCTAAAACCCTAACCCCTCTCTGAGAATTATGGTCATCTATTAAATTAAAAGTATCTTCTATTGCATTTCTTAAATCTCCCACACGTTTATATCCTTCATAAGAATGAACAATAGTAAGAGGCATTAACATTTCCACCAACAAGGTAGAGGCAATATTTTTTTGTGTTGGATCTAAGTAGGCTATTTCTTCAATTTTTTCAATTCTATACCCAATTAAATAACTTAAATGTAGAGAAAATAGCGCTAAATCAATTCCTATATTATTTCTATTAATTAAATCATCAATATATCCATAAAATTGAGATTTAATTTCACTTAAATGAATTAAAGCTTCAACCAACGACTCTTTTGTTAAGTTTTTTTTAACTTCAAATATTACTAGTACATTTGATACATCATAAATATACTTGTCTGTCAAACCATACTTAATACCCTCTCCATATACCAACATACAATCTATTTGTTGAGAAAGTTGTATTTCACCAACTTTAATAAATCCTTTTACTACTCGTAAATCATAAACGTCTGGTAAAACATATTTTTTATTTAGACCCTGAATTGTAATTTCCTCATATGCTTCACCTAATGTAGGCATATGTGGCATATTAAAAGACTCAACCTTTTCCTGTTCATATTTTAGGAATTCTTCTAACAATTTAGCAACATCTCTAACCATTGCTAATCCTCTCACCTTATAATAAATATTTAATAATTATACGCTTAAAATCACATAATAATTAAAGTTACTTTTAATCCAATTATCTTGTATCCCATATCATTGAAATATACTACTACACTCAATCACCCGCCCATTATCTAATTTCAGCACTTATAAGCTAAGTCAAAGTTTCATCTCTAATACAATCTGCTTCCAAGCCATCATCAGTAAAAGTGCTAGCTACCATCACACTTTATGATCAAATTAGCAGCAGGACAGTAAAAATCCACGATTTAATTTTTAAATCGGCTTTTGCCGATAAAACTGCAAACCTAAAATTTGCTTAGATACCCTCACCCCAACCCTCTCCCATAGGGAGAGGGAGCTTTCATTACAAATTAAGTAGCTATATAAGTTTAATAATGGACGTTCCCTCTCCTTTTAGGAGAGGGTTAGGGAGAGGTAAAATTTAACAACCAATAAAAAATCTGAAACTGCCCCTTTTCTGAACGCTCACCCCAAAATCACTCGTTTTTACATTTTTAAGTCAGCAAATTTCAAACATTTCCATAATAATAATAAGACTTTAGACATCTCCCAGAATACGTGAAGGCCTTTCTCCATGAAAAAACTTATCAACAACCCTGAAAATCTGGTTGTCGAAATGTGCAAAGGTTTTGTCCTTGCCCATCCTGAACTGACATTTACCGAATCGCATAAAATCATTTCACGTAAACAAAAACACAATAACGTGGCACTGATCAGTGGCGGTGGTAGTGGTCACGAACCTGCACATGCGGGCTTTGTCGGTACAGGCATGTTAGACGCTGCCGTATGCGGTGACGTTTTTGCATCGCCATCTCAAATTCAGGTCTATAAAGCATTGCAGCATGTCGCAACTGACAAAGGCGTGCTGATGATCATCAAGAACTATTCTGGCGATATGATGAATTTCCAGAATGGTGCTGCATTGGCTGCGGAAGATGGCATTAAAGTCGATTACGTCAAAGTGGCGGATGATATCGCGGTAAAAGACAGCCTTTATACCGTCGGTCGTCGTGGTGTTGCTGGTACCATCTTCGTGCATAAAATTGCCGGTGCAGCAGCGTCAAAAGGTTTAGAGCTTGCGCAAGTCAAAGCTGTGGCTCAAAAAGCAGCGGATAACGTGATTAGTCTTGGTTTCGCCTATACCTCATGTACTGTTCCTGCCAAAGGTACACCCACCTTTACCCTAGCCGATGATGAAATGGAATACGGCGTCGGCATCCACGGTGAACCGGGCATTCGTCGTGAAAAAATCTTACCATCGAAAGAAATGGCACAACGTATGGTCGATGACTTATTCCTTGACCGTCCTGACATGCAAGAAGTTGCGGTGTTGGTGAATGGCTTTGGTTCAACACCAATGCAAGAACTGTATGTGTTTAACAATGATGTATGCGAACATCTGGCGCGTAAAGGCATCAAAATTTATCGCACATTCGTTGGCAACTATATGACCAGTATCGACATGAACGGTGCTTCGGTTTCATTGCTTGCAGTCGATGATGAGCTAAAAGGCTACTTAGATGCAGAAGCCAATACCCCTGCCTTTAAGCTGGATGGCTCGCCTGCACTACCATTTGAATTTGCAGCACAAGACGCAGTAGCAAAAAAACCGCCAATACCGAAGTTGAAACCCAAACTGAACATGCTGAAATTCAGAATGAGCAATTCACGATAGAAAATATGCGTTATGTGGTCGATGTGATGGCAGCCTGCATCATCAAAAACGAAGTGCCATTCTGCGAGCTGGATGCCCATGCAGGCGACGGCGATTTTGGCATGAGCGTCGCAAAAGGTTTTAAACAGCTGAAACGTGAATGGCAAAGCCTGATTCAAGCACAACAGATGGATGAATTCTTACTGAATAGTTCCATGATTATTATGGAACACTGTGGCGGTGCGTCCGGCCCAATTTGGGGTTCAGCATTCCGTTCGGCCAGCAAAGCCATTCAAGGTAAAGAAACTCTAAGCGTGGCAGATTTTGCCGAGATGCTACAAGCTGCGGTAAAAGGTATTCAAGTGACAGGTGAGCGTTCATTTGGTCGTGGTGCTGTGGTCGGTGATAAAACCCTGATTGATGCACTTGTACCTTGCGCAGACTCTTGGTCAGCCAATACCGACAAGACGTTTAAAGAAAACTTTGTCTTGGGTGCAGAGGCTGCGGTAAAAGGTGCAGAATCCACCAAAGAGATCGTGGCGCGTATGGGCCGTGCTGGTACAGTCGGTGATCGTAGCTTAGGCTATCCGGATGCAGGCGCACACGGCTTAGGCGTAATCTTTACGGACATTGCCGAGCATATTAAATAAACTTTTCAAGATTTGAAAAAAGCCCCGACACTGTTCGGGGCTTTTTTATATTTCATTTCCTCTACTGAGCAAGTTTTAAAGCGCAAGTAATGAAAGGCATACTCATTCCTATGGATGTGGCTTAATGAAACTTGTCCAAATAGCGCTCTAGCTCTTCTGTTACCACTACCCGCTTATTGCCTTTTACCTGCTCTTCACTCAATACACCTTCTGAATCAATAACTACCACTTTGTGTCCATCCGCTTGTAATCGTTTGACGCCTTCAAATAACATGCGTGCACCTACATCATGAATCAAAGTTAAATTGGTCAGGTCTAAGACTATACGAGTTGTAGCATCTGGCTCATCCTGCAAAATTCGCAGCAACATTTCGGATTCTGTAAATTGCAATACACCGCGCAGCTCATACACGACAATGTCATTGTTCTTACCTACAGTATAACGACTTTGCAAAATGGTCTGTGCCGATGGCGTCCCTTCCATCAGATGCAAGCCCATGTCCCGCGACAAACGCTCAAAAATATCCACGCCACGTACACTATGCCCATGCTCATCAATTTTAGGAGAAAAAACCACAATTCCCACCTGCCCAGGCAATACCCCGATAATTCCGCCCGATACACCACTTTTGGCAGGAATGCCCACCGTCGTCAGCCAGTCACCCGCCGCATCATACATGCCACAGGTCATCATCACGCTGAGCACTTGGCGCACCACATCACGCTCTAGCAGCTGTTTGCCCGTTTTGGCCTGAACACCGCCATTGGCGAGCACACTACAGATATTTGCCAGATCTTTGACCGTCACTTTAATCGCACATTGCTTGATGTATCCATTGACGATTTCTACCGGATCCGAATCCAGCACACCTACGGTACGTAGCATATAGCCAATCGACAGGTTCCGGAATGCAGTTTTGACTTCCGACTTATACACCTGCTTGTCGAATTCCAGTTGACGTCCTGCCAGCTCACTTAAAAAACGGCGTAAGCATTCCGCACGTGAAATGCCTTTTTGTACCGGAATCAAAGAATGCGTAGTGATCGCACCCGAGTTAATCATTGGATTTTTAGGAAGATTGGTTTCTTTATCTAGCGAAATCTGATTAAAAGCCTCTCCTGAAGGTTCAACGCCGACCTTTTCCAGTACTGCTGGAATTCCCAAATGCTGCAATGCCAAGGCATAGGCAAAAGGCTTGGACATCGACTGCATGGTAAATTCGGTTTCATCATCTCCCGTGGAATAAATCGTGCCATCCACCGTGGTCAGCGCCAAAGCGAACTTGTTTGGATCTACCGCTGCCAGTTCAGGGATATAGTCAGCCAAAGCGCCCTGATCATTATCATGACAGACCGTTAATACATGCTGGAGATAATCGGGCACCGGGGTTTTCATTCAGATAGATCCTTTATATTTTCATCCTGTTTCCACCTTAAATTTTCAGGATAAAACTACAAGTCCAAATTGGTAGCATTTTATAAATACGTCCATCGATTTGGACTAAAACAAATGCCTTTTCAGCTCAATGATCATCAGGAGTAAGGGGCATTTTAATATTATTTTTTTGAGTTTTTATAAAATATCGAGCGGTTCAACAGGTCATTTCGATTAGTTTGATTATCCATTTTATTTATATTTTTCATCGCAATAAATGATATTATTCACCTACCTGCTCACATTATAATCTAACACGCTGATCCCGGATTTGAATTTTTACAGTCTACTCGTGCCCAGCATCATGTCGAGCCTGGGGATCATCACGCTGAGTATTTCCTATTATAAAGGCTTACCTAATTATTTAAGATCTTATGCTTATGCACTGATTCTGATTGGCGTAACGATATTACTCAATACCGTTTTATCTGCAGCAGTTTTAGTTGAAATCTCCAGTTTCATTGCTGCTCTTTACTTCTTGTCCTGTACCTTTCACAGCAAAGCCATTTATGAGCGTTTAAAAATCGACTATGTATGGCCAAACTATATTTACCTGATTGCCTTGGGTGCGTTTGGCATTTACTACTTTACCCAAGTGACTGCTGACCAGACTGCCCGTTTGCTGATTATTGGTAGCATTACTGCGGCAATTTATTTGCACCGCCCAATTGCCTTTATTCGGACGAGCACAGGCTTACGTATCGACAGTTACCTGAAAATTTTTACCTTCGCGACCACGTTCATCATCATGGGACGTGCTTTGCTGTTCTCTGTTTTGCTTGAGGATCAGGGGTTTGTCGCCCATTACGAACCCGCATGGGCATTTACACAGCTGCTCCTGCTCCTGATTGATCTGATCTTTTTAGGTTTATTCATTGGCTGTGCAATTTTGGATCTGGTGCGAAAGTTGCAACGGGAGCGCCATCACGACCCGCTGACCGGATTATTAAACCGCCGTGGATTTGAAGCCTATATTCAAAAAATAGATCCCAATCCTGCCTTACAGTATGCAGTTTTGATGGCAGATTTAGATCATTTCAAAGCAGTTAATGATCGTTATGGACATCAGGTCGGTGATCTGATTTTACAACATATCAGTCAGATATTTAAAGCCAATATTCGCAGTAAAGACCAGGTGTCACGGATTGGCGGTGAAGAGTTTCTGCTCGTCTTGCATGATATTCAAAAGGATGCCGCCTTTAAAATTGCTGAACGGATCCGGTTGCAGCTTGAAGAAACTCCATTACATCATGAACAGCAGCATATTTACCTGACTATCAGTATCGGAGTCAGCTTCTTCAATCATCCTAATCAGATTAAAGAAGCCACTTTAGCGGCCGATCATGCCATGTATCAGGCCAAACAGATGGGCCGTAATCAGGTTCAATTCGCTCAAGAGAAAATTGCCTGAATTTGATAAAACTTTAAATCTCTTATTTCACCTTGGTCTTGCGAATCATTTTGTACAGCACCTTGGGGGAAATACGTGAAACTAGCACACCAAGTTTTTCTTTCTTTCCGCCAATCACGATATATTCTTCGCCGCACTGCAAGGCTTGTACGCTTTGACGGGCAAAATCTTCTGCCGACAGACCATTTTCAATCGCTTCATCCTGCTTGGCTTGTGGCTTGCCTTCCCCATTTAAAGCATTAAACGACACATTGGTTTGAACAAAGCCCGGGAATATCACTGAGACCTGAACGCCCTGATCAGCAACTTCAGCACGTAAACTATTGGCCCACATATGAATCGCTGCTTTGGCTGCTGAATAGGAGGCGCGATACTGGGTGCCAAGCAAACCTGCCACACTGGAAATAAACACGATACGACCTGATTTTTGTGCCAGAAAGGTCGGCAATACCATTTTGGTGAGAAATACCTGCGAGAAATAATCGACTTCCATAATAGCGCGTTCAGTCTGCATGGTGGTGTGCTGAATCAGGGCACGTTGACTGAGTCCTGCATTATTAATCAGCCAGTCAATCCGGCCTTTTTGTTGCAAAACCTGTTCATAGGCATGACAAACCTGGCTTTCATCCGTGATATCGGCAATGACTGAAATATGCTGATCTGGATTAGTGAGACTTTGGCGAACATTTTCCAGTTCTTCATGCCGACGTGCAGTCAGTACCACCTGGGCTCCGAGTTCAGCACATTGCTGGGCAATCGCCTTGCCAATCCCTGAAGATGCGCCGGTAATCCAGACCACTTTTCCATTTAAGTCTTCAACTTTCGCCATGAAATCCTCTTTCCCTTGTTTTAATGAATATGGTGCTGCATTTCATCTTCCAGAAATGCCAGCAAATGCTCAAAATAATAACTCATCGTATCGGCATCATAGATGCTACCGAGCTTGTCAAAACGTTTATAGCCTAACTGGGTGGTTAAATGAATCACCCCATTCAAGGTTTTATCGACCACCACATTAAATTTCAACATTTTTTTCGGTTCACGGATCAGATGTGTCACCCCTTGGTCGACCACCTGAGTAAAGGCTTTTAAAGCGGGTGATACATATTGATGATTACCATTTTTCATCTGGTCAATACAGCCGAGCAACTCCATCACCAGCAATTTTTCCACCGGATATCGAACAAAAGCATCACCTTGATGCTCATAGGTCATGCGATGCAAATAGTTCACCATAGGCATCAGACGCTCATTGCCAAACAACGAAACCGACCACGGCATATATTTACGGGTGTTATGCATAATCTGCTGAATCACTTTTTCGGACTCGCTGTCCGGTGAATTGGCCAACTGCACCACCTGACCAAAAATCTGGTCAATAATTTCACAGGCCATATCGGCCAGATTTTCACCTAAGGGTCTGGCAAGACTGTCTCGCTCGCCGGCATTTAATCTGGAATGAAGGTCTTTAAAGCGCTGATGGGTTTCGGGTTGAAGCTTCAGGGAAATGTTATAGCTCATCTTATTATCCTTTTTGATATGCTGCGATGAGTCGCGTTTTTTTATCAATCTATCATACGATGAGTTGCTATACATGCCAATTGGCTAAAGTTTGCATTTGGTTAAGCTGCCGCATGCACTATTTTTTTTGCTACAATAGATCCAATTTTTCATTCACTTTTGATCTGTTTAGACTATGACTGACTCAGCGCAAAATATCGCGACAACCTACGATCCGACCGAGATCGAGAAAAAATGGTACCAAACTTGGGAAGAGCGTGGTTACTTTAAGCCGTCTGAAAAAGGCGAATCTTTCTGTATCATGATTCCGCCACCAAACGTCACTGGTAGCCTGCACATGGGTCATGGTTTCAACAATGCCATCATGGATGCCTTGACGCGTTTCAACCGTATGTCTGGTAAAAATACGCTTTGGCAACCGGGTACTGACCACGCAGGTATTGCAACGCAAATGGTGGTTGAGCGTCAGCTGGGTGCACAAGGGATTAGCCGTCATGACCTGGGTCGTGAAAAGTTCATCGAAAAAGTATGGGAATGGAAAGAACAGTCTGGCGGTAACATTACCCGTCAAATTCGTCGCCTAGGTTCTTCGGTTGACTGGTCACGTGAACGCTTCACCATGGATGATGGTTTATCAAACGCGGTAAAAGAAGTGTTTGTAAAACTGCACGAAGAAGGTCTGATCTACCGCGGCAAACGTTTGGTGAACTGGGATCCAAAATTACAAACTGCGCTGTCTGACTTAGAAGTTGAGTCTGATAAAGAAGAAGCAGGTTCATTGTGGCACTTTAAATACTTCTTTGAAGATAAATCACTACGCACGCACGATGGTAAAGATCACATCGTTGTGGCAACCACTCGTCCTGAAACACTACTTGGTGATACCGCGGTTGCCGTTGCACTTGATGATGAACGTTATGCTGCGCTTGTTGGCAAAAACATCATCCTGCCAATCACTGGTCGTGCGGTTCCAATCGTTAAAGACGAATATGTCGATAAAGAATTCGGTACAGGCTGTGTGAAAATCACCCCTGCGCATGACTTCAATGACTATGAAGTAGGTAAACGTTGCGAATTGCCAATCATCAACATCTTCAACAAAAATGCTGAAGTTCTTGCTGAGTTTGAATACATCGCGAAAGCGGGCGAGCAAATTTCTAAAACTATTCCTGCACCTAGCGAATATGTTGGTTTAGAGCGTTTTGAAGCACGTAAAAAGATCGTTGAACAAGCGGAAGCTGAAGGCTGGTTAGATCAGATCCAACCATACACCTTGAAACCACCTCGCGGTGACCGTTCAGGCGTGATTGTTGAACCTCTACTCACAGACCAATGGTATGTGAAGATTGCGCCGCTAGCGAAACCTGCCATTGAAGCGGTTCAAGACGGTCGTATCAAGTTCGTTCCTGAGCAGTACAGCAACATGTATATGGCTTGGATGAACAACATCCAAGACTGGTGTATCTCGCGTCAATTGTGGTGGGGTCACCGTATCCCTGCTTGGTACGATGCGGAAGGTAATGTTTATGTAGGTCGTGATGAAGCGGAAGTTCGCGCGAAAAACAACATCCCTGCCGATGTTCAATTGAACCAAGATGAAGACGTACTGGATACATGGTTCTCTTCAGGTCTCTGGACATTCTCAACCTTAGGTTGGACTGGCGACGAAGCAAAAGACAAAGCCAACTACTTCTTGAATACATTCCACCCAACAGATGTACTGGTGACAGGTTTTGACATCATCTTCTTCTGGGTTGCCCGCATGATCATGCTGACCATGCACTTCATGAAGAATGAAGATGGTACGCCACAAGTGCCATTTAAAACTGTGTACGTTCACGGTTTGGTACGTGATGGCGAAGGTCAGAAGATGTCTAAATCTAAAGGTAACGTGCTTGACCCATTAGACTTGATTGACGGTGTGGATCTTGAAACACTGGTACAAAAACGTACCACGGGTTTGATGAACCCGAAACAGGCAGCGAAGATTGAAAAATCAACGCGTAAAGAATTCCCTGAAGGTATTCAATCTTACGGTACGGATGCAGTTCGTTTCACATTCTGCGCACTGGCTAACACCGGTCGTGACATCAAGTTCGACATGAAACGTGTTGAAGGCTACCGTAACTTTGCCAACAAAATCTGGAACGCAACGCGTTTCGTGATGATGAATGTCGAAGGTCAAACGGTTGGTCAAACGGCTCGTCCTGATCTTTGGGAATTGCCTGAACAGTGGATCGTCAGCCGTCTACAAAAAGCGACTGCTGCGGTACAAACTGCATTTGCAACCTATCGTTTAGACCTGGCTGCGCAAGCGATTTACGAATTCATCTGGAATGAATACTGTGACTGGTATGTCGAACTGACTAAGCCTGTTCTGAATGATGAAAACGTATCTGAAGAGCGTAAAGCTGAAGTTCGCCGTGTATTGCTTGCGGTGATGGAAGCATCTTTACGTCTTGCTCATCCGTTAATGCCTTACTTGACTGAAGAAATTTGGCAAACGCTTGCACCTAAACTTGGCATTTCAGGCGAAACGATTATGCTTGCGCAGTACCCAACTGCTGATGAAGCGTTGATGAATGACCAGGCTGAAGCAGATATGCAATGGCTGCAAGGTTTGATTGGTGCGGTACGTAACATCCGTGGTGAAATGGGCTTAGGTAATGCGCGCTTGTTGCCAGTTCTTCTTCAGAACACCACTGAAGCTGAAAAAGCGCAGATTGCACGTATTGAACCATTGTTCAAAGCATTGGCGAAAGTTGAAAGCATTACCTTCTTGGCTGATGGTGAACAACCACCATTGTCTTCTTCATCTGTAGTCGGTCACGTGTCTGTATACGTTCCAATGAAGGGTTTAATTGACCCTAAAGCGGAATTGGGTCGTCTACAAAAAGACTTAGACAAGGTTCAAAAGCAACATGACCAAATTGCCACTAAACTTGGCAATGAAGGTTTTGTCGCGAAAGCACCTGCTGCTGTGGTTGAAGGTGAGAAAGTTAAACTTGCTGAGTTTGCTGATCAGTTAGCGAAGATTAAAGCGAATATGGAGCAGATTGCAGCGCTTTAATGTGTTGTTAGTTTGATCTAATTTGTAGTATAAAGGGCTGATTATTCAGCCCTTTGTTTTTTATAATGTTATATATAATAGTTATATTATTTATTCTTACTCCTTTGATTTTTGGCCAAATACAACGAATGAAAGTCATTCAATCAAATTTCTACAAAAATAAAGATTTCATTAAATACTTAGTGCTATTTATTACCTTAATAACACTAGTTTCATTTCTATACTCGGATAAATTTGGAAGCCTCATTCCAAATATAATGGAGTACTTTAAACCCGAAAACGTAGAAAATTTAAATGCAACAGGTCAATATAAAGGGAAAAATTTAAATGCGGTAGATCAATATATTGTTAATCTGGGTTATTTCGGTAGTTTTTTAGCAGGTACATTAGGATTAATTTTTGGATTTTTGAGTTTAATTTTTTTAGTTTTTACTTTTTTGAACCAATCTCGAAAGAATGAAATTTCAGATATAGAAAATAGAATTTTTAAACTTATCGAATTACTCGTAGAAATAAAAAACCAAAATAACCTTTCAAAAATAAGTCAGGATTTTTTAGAAGCAAACAAAGACCTAAGTAGCTTGGAAGCTCTTAAAATAAATCTAAAAAAACAACATTTTGAATTTAGTAATTTTTTTAGAATGCTATATCAATTGCTTAAATATATTAATGAGCATGAGCATATTATTCATAATAGATATTACGAGAAGGAACTTGACCCAAAGGTTAAAAGTTACACTAACATTATTAGATCATACTTAGATACTAACCTTCTAACATGTCTAGCTATTAACTGTTACTGCTTAGAGGATGAAAATGGCGAATACGACCCTTACAAAAAGCTATTGGAAAGATATCAATTATTAGAACATTTACCAAATATTTCACCTATGCAATTTTCTAGTTACTTGTATTATGATAAAAAAGCATTCGGTCAAAGCACATGGTTCAAAGAGTTTAAAGCCATAAGAGAAGAACTTGTAAATATAGCCAATATTTATAAAACAATGGATTTTTGTGAGGTTTTCTTATTGTTCCTCTCTAAAGACAATGGATTATGGATCGATGGAAAAGTTCATATAGAAATCATTAAAGATAAATACTACAAATTATCTATCAATGGTATTAACGATGCAGAGAAATTTGGGATAATTAATTTCGAAATTTCAAAAAAAACATTACAAGTATCTAACTCTCCATACAATATTAACAATGAAAAATTCAGAACAAAAATATTTAAAGAAAATAATTATTTAACCATAACATACTACAAACCTAAGCAAGGTTATATTTTTGCCAATTTGATTAGTATTAAGTTTCTAATAATTAATACTAATACTTTGAAAATGGATTTAATTATTGGACAAGAAGATTACTCTTTACCAATTTCATGACAGTAAAAATCCACAATATAAGGCGTAATCACATGCTGACGGAGAAAGTTAAGATTCATAAAACGCTTGGCACGAAGTATTTGCCACATGAGGTGTTCTGCATCAGTGGCAGAATGGCGCATTGATTTGGCGAATTCTAATAATTGAGGATCTATTTTCATTGTTATTTTCCCTCTCCCCCTTGCGAAGCAGTGCTTCTCATCCCATAGGGAGAGGGAACTTTCATTGTGACTTAATTATTGTTATTTAATTCCAATATTGAAATTCTAGCTTAAATTTATTCTGTAATAGATTTCCCCTCTCCTGAGCAAGTTTTAAAGCACTGCTTTAAAGCGAAGCGCAAGTGATGAGTATCCTCAGAATATATTCTGAGTGCGCAAGGGAGAGGTACTCCTTGTTAAGTTATAACATCCCATGCCTTAAAAACATCTCCAAGCCACTCACCTTTTTGATATACATCAACCGTTCTTTTTCCACTTTAATCTGCTGTTTGATGGCTGAAGTATCTTCATCAATTTGCTTATACAGGTCAGCAATTTGAACCTTGCCTTTCGCCTTTTTCACTGCAATTCTGGTTTTTGAAGACCAGACCAATCTATGGATCAATGCATCAATCTGCTCTTGTAATTTCTGGCTCTGTGCATCCAAAGCCAGTTGATAAAACTTGAGTTGCTCTGCGCTTAAACCTTTTTTAGAAACATCCTGATCTTGCTCGATCTGCAGTTGCATTTTCAGTAACGTAAACAAATCCTGCTCTGCATAAGCCTCATTGGCACGTTGCAATAATTCAGTTTTTTTGATTTTTTTGACATCATTCACTTCACGGTCAGGGTGAATGATGGCAGCAATTTTTAAATATACGGTTTTTAATGACTGCTCTGCCATCTTTGCTGCCTGCTCCTGTTTTTCCTGCTGGCGTTTTAATCTGGCTTGCTCACGTACCTGCTGAAAATGGTCTGATTCCCATTCTTCAAATACTTCTGCATCTGCAAGATCTGAGGGATTCTCATTCTTAAAGAATGTTTCCAGTTCATTTATTTTCTTTTGGCTTTTTCTGAACTGGGCATGTTCGGCACGTTGCTGATAATAAGTGAAGATTTCATTCACCTTATGGGCTTCTTGCATCGACATCGCCTGAGAGTCTTTTAGATAATTTGCAAGGTACTGAATCTTTTCATCCAGCACCACCAGTTCTGCCTTGGAAAATGGGGTTTCCTGCAGATGCTTCCAGAGCTGTTCCAACTGTTTGAACAGTACGCCATGCAATTCATGATAGACCGGCATGAAGGTTTTATGGGTATATTGCTGCAGATCTTCTTCAGCCTGTTGCCATTGTTGTAATTCCTGTTTCTGTTGCTCGATTTTATCAATCAGATGATCCAGCTTCTTCTGCTGTGGCGAAAGCGCTGTGAATGGCTGAATCATGGTTTTTAAGTCGAAGAGCATGGCAGGAAAGGGTCAAAGAAGAAATAAGATCCATATTAAATCTTTCAGCTTTCGTCACAAAGTCCTTTTCAGTGTGCCCTTTCAAAATTTGTATCAGAATTAAAAAAAGCAGACCAAAGTCTGCTTTTTCGCTCTCATATTGATTATTCCAGCACTACACGGCCATTCAAGGACTGTACCGGACGGTTATTTGGATGCCCCATCAGTTTGGCAAATTCCGAAATCTGCTTGGCAGAAGCCTGCTGAATATCTTTCAGAATCAGCCAGCGTACGCCTTCCGAACACGGAGGTGTGGTCAGCGAGCCGCTAAAGCGATAATAATCCAGATTCTTAGGCAACATCTGATTCACATTTTGTGGCGTTTTCAAAACCACTTTCTCACCCTGCTTTTTCGGTAAACGGTTCCACATGCGTTTGAGCATCTGGCTTTCTGCGCCCTGCTCGAACATCATCCCCACGACAGCCAGCTCACCTTTGGCATTGGCATGGACAAAGTGGATTTCCAGTGGATAGCTTTTGCCTTTAATCAGGTTTTCGCTCGGACTATGCAAATGAAACTGCTTCAGTACAAAGATATCGCCATCCAGCTGCAATTCACCACCTTGGGCAAAGTCTACCTGCACAGTATGACCTTTATTTTCGATCGCATGAATCATGGTGTTATAGCTAAACTTGAGCGGTTCCAGTTCAGCTTTTACTGTTCGCTCAATATTGATCGGTGACTGGTTCAGACCATTACAGGCCGAATATTTCTGGCTCAAAGTCGACCATTGCTCAGGCTGAGTATAATCCCAATCCGCATCTGCCCAGACCGCTGTACTTAAACCCATAACCGTTAAAAGCGTGAATATTCTTTTCACAATACATCCCTTGTTGGAAGTCAAAATCACAATTTCTAATTTAAAAACAGTTTATTAAAGTAGTGTAATCACTCTATTTTTCAGGCCACAAACTACAGATTTTTATAAAGATGAAGTGATTTGCTTACAAATTTCTAAACACTCCTAATTATTCAAAACACATTATTCAGAATATATATTGATAAATTTCAAATGGATAATACTTTTATAGATTTAAAAATAGACAGTAGAGAATGTGATCTTCTTCAAATTTAATCTGCTGATTTTTTATGCATTATTTACATGAAATCTCTATCTTATTTTCAATAGATCAAATAGCTAGATTTTTAAGTTCAAGCTTCTTTTTTAAATAGAATCTACCTTTATTCATAAACTTACATAAACACAGCAGCAAATAAAATACTGATATTGCTAGACTCGAGCCAAAGAGAAAAATGAGGATAAAGAATTTAAATGGACTGGGCGACCATATTTATAAATGACACCACCTGGGAGTTTACCGCAGAAATTTTGCTGCGTTGTGCCCTGATGTACACGATGATTATCCTGTTTTTGCGTCTGACCGGAAAACGTGGGGTACGTCAACTTTCTATCTTCGAAGTCGCTATCATTTTGAGCTTGGGTTCGATTGCCGGCGACCCGATGTTTACTGAAGATATTCCCCTGATTCAGGCAGTTCTGGTGATGTCGGTGATTATTATCATGTACCGCCTGACCACCTGGCTCATGATGAAATATCAGTGGTTTGAAGACCTACTGGAAGGTAAACCGATTTATATCGTAGAAGATGGCGTGCTGGTCGTTGAAGAAATTAAAAAAGGTAAGATGTCACATGATGAATTCTTTGCCGAAATGCGCCAGCAAGGCGTAGAACATCTCGGTCAGGTTCGTACCGGTTTACTGGAAACTGACGGTAAGTTCAGTATACTGTTTTTCAAATCGGATGAGGTTCGGCCTGGGCTGCCACTTTTTCCTAAAACCTGTTCTATAGTCCAACAGGTCAAGGCCGGGCAATTATATGCCTGCATTTACTGTGGACAGGTACAAACCCTTTCACATGCCGACCAGCAATGTCCGCGCTGTGATTCTTCACAATGGGCCGAAACGATTGACTGTTTAAGAATAACTTAAGTCTGATTTAATAACTGCAAATGGGCAAAAATTTCCGGCAGATGCTGAATTCTATGCTGAATATGTTCGGCATCCGGATGGAAACCTTGCATCCATAATGCATACATTCCGGCCTCTGTAGCTCCTTGTACATCATTAATTGGATGGTCGCCAATATACAGGCACTGTGCAGGCTGCACGCCTAGACGCTCTGCAGTGATCTGGAATATTTCCGGCTGTGGTTTGTTAAAACCCACCAGCCCGGAACTGATGATCTCATCAAAATAAGTTTCAATACCCAAACCCCGAATCGTATTTAAACGGGTGTCATGTCCGCCATTGGAAACAATGGCTAGCTGATAACCCTCATCTTTCAGCTGCGTTAATACTTGCTCTGCTGCCGGCATTTCTACGGCGAAACGGCCAAACTGGCTAAACCAGAATTGGGCCAGTTCATCTATGGTTGGGGGATTTAACCAAGACAGTTCCTGCAACAACGCATAAGCAGCCGAAGCCCCGATACTACCATGCGTCAGCAATTCCTTTTTAGGATAACCGCCATTATCGATGCGTCTTACAATCTCGATAATTTTTTCAGGCTCGACCTGTGCCAATGCGGGCGCATAATATTCTGCCAGATAACGGCTATAGGCTTGTGTCGTCAGATCACGATGGGTCAAGGTATTGTCGAGGTCAAATAAAACGGCTTGAATAGGCATAATTTTCAAAACGAAATGCTGAAACTTTCAATCATGTTAACAGCCCTACACTTGTTAGATCAGACATAAAATTGCTAAGTTTTGTTGTTTTAAGCATAAAAAAAGCGATGCCAAAGCACCGCCTTTTCTTAGCTTACAAAGTCTAAATTAGAATTTGTATTCAACACCTGTACCAACAACTGGCTGTTTAGTTTCAGCTGAACCTTGTTCAAGTGTTAAAAGACCCGTGTAACCGTATGCTTTTACTTGTTTAGAGAATGCATAGTCTGCACCCACAAGAATTTGTTGGGCTTCAAAATCTGCAACATTGGCTTTTGTAAAGCTTGTAGAGTTTTGACTATATTGGCCTTTTACTGTCCACTTATCAGCATTTGGTAATTTATATTCTGCTCCAATTAGCCAGCCTTGTGCATCATCAATATCATTACCATTTACAGCAATACCATTACTTGCCACTGAAGTTGCATTTGAATTACCTTCAACCTCTGCAAGATCAGATGTTTGGAATAACGCCTTAATGGCTAAGTTATCATTTACATTTACTCGGCCAATCGCACGAATTGTATCAGCAGCAGCTAACAAAGCTTTTGCTGTACCAATTTCACCATTTTGTGTGTTTAAGATACCTACACCAGCAAAGTTGGATGGAATCGCTTTATCATAACCAAGACCTAAAACAACTGCTTTGCTGTCATATACTAAAGATGCTGACCATGCATCACCTAAGCCACGGCCTG
The DNA here is from genome assembly GCF_031844265.1 of Acinetobacter sp. RG5. Taxonomy (GTDB): domain Bacteria; phylum Pseudomonadota; class Gammaproteobacteria; order Pseudomonadales; family Moraxellaceae; genus Acinetobacter. The sequence goes on from NZ_JAUZUV010000001.1 coordinate 527,962, forward strand.
CAACTTTAGCACCGCCTTTAGAAGAGCTAATACCACCGGCTTCACCTGTAGCTAATAGTGCAGTTGCTTTTAGTTTACCTTCACCGACTGCAAAGCCAGGAGCTTCATAGACGACAACATTATCGATACGGTTTTCACCGGTAAAGATACCTGCCATATCCGCTTTATTTGCAACATAGTTATTGAAAGTATCAACTACTGAAGAAAGCTGTTTTACAGGCGTATCGATTTTACCTAGTTTTACTGTACCTAACTTTTCATCTTTAAGACCGACTAAAAGATTACGCGGTACAAATGTATCTGTACTTCCACCATTGTCTACATAGAAGGTAAATTCAGCTTGATAAAGCCCACTTAAACGGTCAGTAAGTTTCTCCTCACCTTTTAAACCCAAGAATGAATTATTAGTATTCAGTTCAATAACATCGCGATCAGACACAGGTGAAGCATTGTCTTCAGGTAAATAATCAACTGTGGCATCAATCTCACCATAAAAAGTTGGTGCTGCAAAAGTTGTCCCCGCCAAAAGGCTGAATGCAATTGCTGTTGCTAACTTAGTTTTCATCAAAAAAATCCTTAATTTATTTTGTAACAAATAATACACACGGCGCTTATATTACAAAATTATTAAATTAATATTTATATATTCTATTTAGTACTTTAGGCTAACATTTAACCAAACAGTTGATTATTTAGAAATTTTATAATTTTTCTGCAACTTTCATCCATCGGAAAATTGGAATTAAACAGATAATTGCCACGATCACAATCAGATTCAGATAATTTTGATAGCCTAAAGCATCTCCCAAAATACCACTCAGACTATAAAGTCCCCCACTCACCGTAGCCATCAGTGCCACCTGAAAGGTGAAATCAGTACCAGCCAGATGCTTGCGACTGTATTGCATGACCAAGGTCAACATGACCACCAAAAGCATGGCTGAGACCATGTCTTCGGCCGCATTGATCAGATAAATGATCCAATTTTCTACTTTGTTTTGAGCTTCATACTGGCCAGCCAGCCAGGCATAAGCTATTAAGCTTAATATTTTTAGAATTGAGAAAACGATCAAACTCGAGCTGCGCGACCAGTATTTCAGGCACCAACCAGCCAGTCCTGCCCCAATCAAGGCAGCCAATGCTCCCAGCATGGTGACATAAAGGCCAATCTGGCTAAAGCTCAGTCCGAGATCTACCATTAAAGGTTTTAATAAAGGCCCGGATAAACCATCGGCGATTTTAAAGGTCAATAAAACCATTAACCAAGCAGCCAAGGTTGAATCCGACCAGAAGTATTGAAAATAGGTTTTTATATTGCTGAGTGCAGGTCCTTTATCAGCTGGCGTGATAATTTTTGAATGCTGAGATTCTCTAAAAAATAAAATGGGTAAAGTATTAATAAAGACCAGAGCTGCCAATAATAGAAAGGTAGCTTGCCATTGCAGCAGATCGAGCAACCATAATATGGCCCCACCTCCGACAATGAATCCCAGACGAGAACCAATCACCTGAAAGGTATTACCCCAATGTTGCTGTTCATTTTTCAGAATATTGACTGCCAGTGCATCGGTCGCAATATCCTGCGTCGCACCAATACCATTCATCAACAAAAGCGTGATAAAAAACAGCAGTAAATACAGCGGCTGATTCAAGGCCTGAATCGGTAGAAATGAGAGCCCAATCAATACAGCAACTGACAGCCATTGCAAGGGAATAATCCAGCTACGGTAATGACCTTTGGCGCTCGATCCATGCCGATCAACTAAAGGTGCCCAGAATATTTTAATCGACCAAGGCAGCATTAACAGACCAAAGCCCCCGATATGCGCCAGCGATACCCCTTCAGCTCGCAGAATGACTGGCAAGGCATGCGTCATAAACCCGACCGGAAGCCCCTGTGCCCAATACAGCGAAAACAGTAAAATATAGGTATTCCGCATATTTAGGCTAAGTCCTTAAGGTGAAAATGCATCACCAGCATTTGAGATGCTATACATTTTGCCAATGATCCGGATTTTACAACAGTCTAATATAATAAAAAATAAAGAAAAATTAGTTTCAGGACGAGACATAAGCAATGGCCCAGACACGTTTCCCCCAACTCCCGCCGCATGTGCCATCCCGCGGCAGCAAGCTGAGCCGGACTTTTTTCAGGCAGCTTTTTTTGAGCCAAGGCTGGCGTCTGGAAGGTGAATTTCCAGACTTACCTAAAGCAGTCGCGATTATTTCTCCGCACACCTCCAATATTGATGCATGGCTGGGTTTTAATGCCTTGCTTGGTCTCGGTATTCAGATTACGATTTTTGGTAAAGACAGCCTGTTTCGTACACCGCTAAAACCGGTACTGGAATGGATTGGCGTCGTTCCTGTCGTCCGAGATAGTCCACAAGGTCATACCCGACAGATTGTCGAGATTATTGAAAAATCAGAACAGATCTGGGTCGGTATGGCACCGGAAGGTTCACGTAAGGCACCAGAAAAAATTCGCAGCGGTTTTTATCATATTGCCAAGGTAGCCCATTTGCCGATTGTGATGTTTTCTTTTGATTATGATATCAAGACCATTCATATCCTGGGCGTGTACCATCTGACCGGTGATTATGAATACGACCTGGAACAGATTTATCAGCATTACGAAGGTAAATTCTCGGCCAAAAATCCGGACTGGGTGGCCAAGCCGTTACAAAAGCTTTTGAAAAAAGACTAGGCAAATACGGCTTTTTTTGATGTGATAGCCTGAATTTTGTTGATTTAATCACCAGTTTTTATAATGAAATTAGCCCGTTATGCCTTAATTGTCTGCCTTGGTTTCAGTATTGCAGCCTGTGACAAAGCCACTAAAACACCTACGCCTGCCACACCAATAAAAGCCCGTGAACCTGTCGTCGCCATTGCCCTCGGTGGTGGCGGTGCCAAAGGTTTTGCCCATATTGGCGTCATTAAAGTGCTCGAATCACACGGCATCAAACCGAAGATTGTCACCGGAACCAGTGCTGGCAGTTTTGTCGGTAGCTTATATGCCAGTGGTAAATCGCCTTATCAGTTACAGCAGATTGCCCTGAATTTTAAAGAATCGGATATCCGCGATTTAACCTTGAACCGGCAAGGGATTATTGCTGGGCAAAAATTGCAGGATTTCGTCAATAAGAATGTGACGAACAAACCGATTGAACAGTTCCCGATTCGTTTTGCGGCAGTCGCCACTCGCCTGGACAATGGCCGCAAGGCAGATTTTATTAAAGGCAATGCCGGACAGGCAGTCCGAGCGTCCTGCAGTATTCCGAATGTGTTTGTGCCTGCCGTGATTGGCGGCACCAAATATGTCGATGGTGGTCTGGTCAGTCCGATTCCGGTCAAGACCGCCAAAGATATGGGAGCAGATATTGTGATTGCCGTGGATATTTCTGCCCGTCCGGATGGTAATAAAGCCTTGAATATGTGGGGCGTACTGGATCAGACCCTAAATATTATGGGACAGCAAAGCATTAATGAAGAGTTGAGCCAGGCCACTGTGGTGATTCAGCCCAAAGTCGGCCATATCGGTACTTTAGACCTGAAAGCCAGCAATGCCACCATTCTGGAAGGTGAAAAGGCTGCTCAACTGAAAATCCGTACTATTGAAAAAGCCATTAACAACTTTAAGCAGTCGCCAGCGGCATTTAAACCGCCACGTCCGGCAAAATTTTGATGCATGATTTTTTATATTCATCTGCTGCCGCATCTGCTACATTGAAGATCAATCATATAAAGATGATGATTAATTAAATACTTAGCGATATAGGTCACGATATGGAATTAGTTCTTGAACCTTGGCACTGGTTTGTATTAGGCATTCTTCTGATTCTGTCGGAATTACTGCTGCCCGCATTTGCTGCCCTTTGGTTCGGGATCGGTGCCATCATGGTTGGCGTCCTGTACTGGATGTTCCCGATGATGGGACTGACGACCCAGCTCCTGACCTGGATCGTACTTTCTGTTCTGTGTACGCTGCTCTGGTTTAAGTTTATCAAGCCACTTTCCATTGACAAGACCAAAGCCGGTCTATCGCGTGAAGCGACCATTGGTCAGGTGGGCATGGTGATTCAGACTAATCTGGATCATGGGCAAATCCGGGTGCGCTTTCCGATGCCAGTTTTAGGTTCGGATGAATGGGAATGCCGAACTCTGGACCCAGTTCAGGTCGGAGACCGCGTTCGCGTCGTGGATATTCTGGGTAATGACCTGGTCGTACAACCTCACAGCACAAATTATCAAAATCAATAAGGTGAATAAGCTATGTCTGGTGGTTCTATCATTGTTATCGCGTTTCTGGCCTTTGTTGCGATTACCATTTTTAAAGGTGTGCGGATTGTGCCGCAAGGCTACAAATGGATTGTACAGCGTCTCGGTAAATACCACACCACACTAAATCCGGGTCTAAATTTTGTCATTCCTTATGTCGATGAAGTCGCTTATAAAGTCACAACCAAAGATATCGTTCTGGATATTCCTTCACAGGAAGTGATTACCCGTGATAATGCGGTCCTGCTGATGAATGCCGTGGCTTATATTAATCTGACCACACCAGAAAAAGCCGTGTACGGGATTGAAAACTATTCCTGGGCGATTCAGAACCTAGTGCAAACCTCACTGCGTTCGATTGTCGGGGAAATGGATCTGGATGATGCTTTATCTTCGCGTGATCATATTAAGGCACGCTTAAAATCTAGTATTTCCGATGATATCTCGGACTGGGGTATTACCTTAAAAACTGTAGAAATTCAGGATATTAAGCCTTCAATCACCATGCAGACTGCAATGGAAGAACAGGCAGCAGCTGAACGTCAGCGTCGTGCGACCGTCACCAAAGCGGACGGTGAAAAACAAGCCGCAATTCTAGAAGCGGATGGCCGTCTGGAAGCCTCACGCCGTGATGCTGAAGCGCAAGTGGTACTGGCTGAATCTTCACAACGTGCAATTGACATGGTGACTTCCGCCATTGGTGATAATGAAATTCCGGTCGCCTATTTACTTGGTGAACAGTATATTAAAGCCATGCAAGATATGGCCAAATCGCCAAATGCCAAGACGGTAGTACTTCCAGCCGATGTGTTAAATACGATCCGTGGTGTCATGGGTCGCCCTAACTAATTTATATTTTGACTTTATACATAGGCAGCCCGAGGGTTGCCTATTTTTATTCGCGCAAGAAAATCTCAGCAAAGATTGTGAATTTATGGTTAAATTTCGCGTTTATTTTTGAAATCTACTAGATTTGATGTTGCCTGGCTTTCGGATTAAAGCTTTTCGCAGCTGTCTTATTCCTTGTTTCGATCTACTGTCCAACTTAAAAATGGATACCGTATGAGCTCCCTAAATCCAACCTTAATTACTTTTCTTTTCTATATTGTCGCAATGGTGGTGATCGGCCTGATGGCTTATCGCGCGACAAGCAACTTTTCCGATTACATCTTAGGGGGCCGACGTTTAGGGAGTTTTGTCACTGCACTTTCTGCAGGGGCTTCCGACATGAGTGGCTGGCTCCTCATGGGCCTGCCCGGTGCGATTTATCTTTCCGGCCTGTCTGAGATGTGGATTGCCATCGGTCTGATTATTGGTGCCTGGCTCAACTGGCTGCTGGTTGCTGGCCGTCTGAGGGTGCATACCGAAGTTCAGCACAATGCCCTGACCCTGCCGGATTATTTCTCGAATCGTTTTAACGACCAGAAGAAAATCCTGCGTATTGTTTCGGCTTTCGTGATTCTGATTTTCTTTGCGATTTACTGTGCTTCCGGCATGGTTGCAGGCGCGCGTCTGTTCGAAAGCATGTTTGACATGTCTTATAGCACCGCGCTCTGGATCAGTGCCATTGCCACCATCAGCTATGTGTTTATTGGTGGCTTCCTGGCTGTGAGCTGGACCGATACCATTCAGGCGGGGCTGATGATCTTTGCCCTGTTGCTGACACCAATCGTAACGTTAATGGCGTTCTCGGATATGTCCCAGGTGACTTTGGCACTGGAGGCTGCTCGTCCTCAAGCAATGAATATTCTGGGTGATCTCAGTCTTGTTGCGATTATCTCGCTCTTGGCTTGGGGTCTGGGTTACTTTGGCCAGCCGCATATTCTAGTGCGCTTCATGGCTGCAGATTCAGTCAAATCCATTCCAAATGCACGTCGTATTGGCATGACCTGGATGATTCTGTGTCTGGGCGGTGCAGTCGCAGCCGGCTTCTTCGGTATTGCTTATTTCGAGCAGCATCCAGAACCGGCAAGCGTGGTGAATGCCAATCCTGAAACGGTATTTATGGAACTGACCAAAATCCTGTTTAACCCATGGATTGCAGGTGTAGTTCTGGCGGCGATTCTGGCGGCAGTAATGAGTACTTTAAGCTGTCAGTTATTGGTCTGTTCAAGCACCTTGACAGAAGACTTCTATAAATCTTTCCTGCGTAAAAATGCCTCGCAAAAAGAACTGGTCTGGGTTGGCCGTTTGATGGTACTGCTGATTGCCTTGCTGGCGATCTGGATGGCGGGTAATCCTGAATCTAAAGTTCTGGGTCTGGTGGCTTATGCCTGGGCAGGTTTTGGTGCCGCTTTTGGCCCGCTGATTATCCTGTCATTGTTCTGGAAACGCATGACTTTGAATGGTGCTTTGGCCGGTATGATCGTGGGTGCAGTCGTGGTTATTTTCTGGAAGAACCTGTTTGCTGACACTGGCCTGTATGAAATCGTTCCTGGTTTTATGTGTTCAATGCTGGCGATTGTGGTGGTGAGCCTGATGGGTAAAGCACCAACAGCAGAAATTACTAACCGTTTTGAAGAAGCTGAACGCCTGTATAACGAAAGCAAATAATTCTGTATCAACTAAAAAGAGGACTTCAAGTCCTCTTTTTTATGGAATTACTTTAAACCTTTTAAGGAAAATAATGCTCCAATCAGCTTTTGCGCGTGAGCAGGAACTGGGTAATTTGCCTCAACTCTTCCGCCCCTTCAAAATGGTTCAAGGCATTGATCGCCTGATCATGTAATTGCTGGGCATAGGCTTTGGCCTGCTCCAAACCCATCAATGCCGGATAGGTCGATTTTTCTACCTGTTCATCCTTGCCGGCTGTTTTCCCCAACACTTCGGTATCGGAAATAATATCCAAAATATCATCCTGTACCTGAAAGGCCAGACCAATCGCCTGTCCAAACTCACGTAATTTAGGAATGGCCAGATCGGTACCCTCAAAAATAGTCACCGCCGCCATCATGATCGCGGCACTAATCAAAGCACCGGTTTTATTGCGATGAATATTTTCCAGTGCTTGCTGATCGATTTTCTTGCCTTCAGACTGCAAATCTAAAACCTGACCATTCACCATTTTCGAAGAAGCGGTTGCCAGAATCTGCATCTGCTTCAGTACAATGGAAGCTTCTACCGCTGGCCCCTGATCGAACAGACGGCTACCCAAAATTTCAAAAGCCATAGACTGCAGGATATCACCTGCCAAAAGTGCTGTATCTTCTCCATAAGCCACATGACAGGTCGGCTGGCCACGACGTAGCAAATCATTGTCCATACACGGCAGATCATCATGGGCTAGTGAATAGCAGTGAATAAACTCGATCGCAACCGCTGCACGGCGCACTGCAGCGCTATTCTGGTTGGGTTTTAATGCGGCGGTGGCATAGCATAGTGCTGGACGTACTCGTTTACCGCCAAGCATCACAGCATGATGGACTGCCGACCTTAAAGGTTCCGGAATAGCAAAGGCTTCCAGAGCGGTCAATAAATCCTGTTGAATGCGGTGTTGTGCTTGAGTGAGTGCATGGGTTGATACGTCAGTGATAGATGACACATTCGCCTCGAATACGTAGTCCAGAAGAATAAAATGACAAGCGAATAAATGCCTGTACGCTGATCAGGCATTGTACCTAGAAATGCCTTGAATTTTCAGCCATAAATTGAATTGTTCTGCTGAAATTTGCTATTCAACATCAAACAAGCAAGTCAGAGATTTTAAACCATAAAAAAACCACCGCAGAACCGGTGGTTTTATTCAGGTTAAATGTATGCACAGCATTTAAACGAGAACATCTTCTGGTACGCGCACCCAGCCTTCCATCAAGACGCGGGCACTCCGGCTCATGATGGCCTTTTTCACTTTCCACTCACCATTTTCAAAACTTGCTTGTGCACCGACTCTCAACGTCCCGGAAGGATGACCGAAACGCACCGCTTCACGCTCTACTCCGCCTGCGACCCGGTTCACCAGTGTTCCGGGAATTGCTGCAGCTGTACCAATCGCCACCGCAGCCGTACCCATCATGGCATGATGGAGTTTACCCATAGACAAGGCACGAACCAGAATATCGGTGTCTGATTCAGTGACAGTTTTGCCACTTGAAGAGGTATAGCTACTCGGTGGTGCAACAAAGGCAATTTTTGGAGTATGTTGTCGGGTTACGGCTTCTGCAATATTCTGAATCAGTCCCATCTGCTTCGCCGCATAGGCACGAATTGTCTCAAATTTTGTCAGGGCTGCCACGTCATTATTGATATGATCCTGAAGCTCGGTACCCTTATAACCGAGATCTCCAGCATTCAAAAATACCGTCGGAATGCCGGCATTAATCATGGTCACTTCGAAACTGCCAATATTGGGAACTTCCAAAGTATCGACCAGATTACCTGTTGGAAACATTGAACCGCCTTCAGCATCGTCATCAGCTGGATCCAGAAACTCGATTTGTACTTCGGCCGCAGGAAAGGTCACGCCATCCAGTACGAAATCACCCAGCTCCTGCACCTGTCCATTTTGCATCGGCACATGCGCGATAATGGCTTTCTGGATATTGGCCTGCCAGATCCGTACCGTGCATAACCCATTTTCAGGAATACGTTCGGCATCGACCAGACCATTGGAAATGGCAAATGCTCCCACTGCCGCGGTCAGATTGCCGCAGTTACCGCTCCAGTCTACAAAAGGACGGTCAATTGACACCTGACCAAATAAATAATCGACATCATGATCAGCGTGCAGGCTTTTTGACAGAATGACCGTTTTACTAGTACTGGAACTGGCACCACCCATACCGTCGATCTGTTTCCCATATGGATCTGGGCTACCAATCACGCGTAGCAAAAGCTGGTCACGAATCCGGCCAGGCTGTTGTGCTTCTACAGGCAGGTCATCCAGCTTAAAGAAAACACCTTTACTGGTGCCTCCACGCATATAGGTTGCAGGAATCTTGATTTGGGCGGCAAAACTCATGAATTATTTCATCCTTTGACTTGTCTTTGTTTTCGTACAGGTTATTCAATATTTATATTCAAAGTATAGTATGTTGAAAGCAGAACTGCTTGGCTGCCAGACCTTAGTATAAAAAAACGGCATTTGTATTTTATCCAAGAAAATAGAGAACTCGTCAGTAACAGTTTCAATAAAATTAATATATTGATTCATTTATATTTTATTTCAGTTATTTATATGAATATTTTTTATCATTCCTTCAACAATATTTCATTCTTAGGATGGACTAGGCTTCTTTAGTCTGATCAATTACAATCAGCCACTTATCATTTTCCATTGTCGGGCTGAACACTTTGAATAACGAGTCTTCACAACTTCAGCGTGGCTTAAAGAACCGTCATATTCAGTTGATCGCCATGGGCGGTGCAATTGGCACAGGCTTATTCTTAGGTTCCGCACAGGTGATCCAATCTGCGGGTCCTTCTATTATTTTAGGCTATGCCATTGGGGGCCTGATTGCATTTTTAATCATGCGTCAATTGGGTGAGATGATTGTTCATGAACCTGTCGCAGGTTCATTCAGCCATTTTGCTTATAAATACTGGGGAAAATTTCCCGGTTTCCTTGCGGGTTGGAACTACTGGATTCTGTATATCCTGGTGGCCATGACCGAACTTACTGCGGTTGCGAAATATATCAACTACTGGTGGCCTCATATTCCAGCCTGGGCATCGGTATTGTTTTTCTTTATCGTGATTACACTGGTCAACCTCGGCAATGTGAAATTCTACGGTGAATCAGAATTCTGGCTTTCTATCATTAAAGTGACTGCGGTCATCTCGATGATTGTCTTTGGCTTGTATCTGATCCTGACTGCTGATGCTTCTTCAGGCGCATCTTTTAGCAATCTTTGGACCGCGGGCGGTTTCTTTCCGAATGGTTTTGAAGGTCTGTTCTACATGCTGGCCTTCCTGATGTTTGCCTTCGGTGGTATTGAACTGATCGGTATGGCAGCGGCAGAAGCTGAAAATCCGGAAAAAACCATTCCGAAAGCCATTAATCAGGTGGTTTTCCGTATTCTGATTTTCTATGTCGGCGCCTTGACCATTCTGTTATCACTCGTGCCTTGGAATCAGCTTGAGCTTGGTGGTCTGGACAAAAGTCCTTTCGTGATGATTTTCAGCCAGCTTGGCATTGACTGGGCAGCACACTTACTGAACTTTATTATCCTGACAGCAGCACTGTCTGTGTATAACAGTGGTATGTATGCCAACAGCCGGATGCTCTACGGTCTGGCTCAACAAGGAAATGCACCTAAAGTCTTCATGAAAGTGAATAAGCAAGGTACGCCAATTCCTGCTGTATTGTTCTCTGCCGTGCTGATTTTTGGCTGTGTGCTACTCAACTACTTCGTGCCTGAAGATGCCCTAAGTCATCTGATTTACATCGTAGTCGGTGCATTGGTATTGAACTGGGCCATGATTACCCTGACCCATCTCAAGTTCATTCAGAGCATGAAAAAGCTAGGACAAAAGACTTCCTTCCCTGCGCTGTGGTCTCCGGCGGGCAATATTCTGGTTCTTGGTTTTATTCTTACGATTCTTTACATCATGTGGACGCAAGGATTCCAGGAATCTATTTTGATGATCCCGCTTTGGATTGTGGTCATGTTCGGTCTGTTTAAGTTACTTAAGCCTAAAAATACCTAGACAACTCCTGTAGCTATGAGTCCTTAAAAGTTATTGCTTCGGCAATAACTTTTTTTTGTATTTTTTACAGTACAATAGCCTTCTTTTCGCGCCCTTAGCTTAACTGGATAGAGCAGTTGCCTCCTAAGCGACCGACGTGGGTTCGAGTCCCGCAGGGCGCACCATCCTTTCAAAATGTGATCTATACTTCAAAAAATTAGCGTTAATCTTCATATTTTTAGAATATTTTTTATACAAAAAATCATTTTTTCTTCATTATTTTATTTCCTTTACTTTCAAATACTTATTTCAAAATGAGGCTATTTTTTGGTGTAAAAACTCTATTATGATTACTTTTTGAACTGATTAGTTATATCTAGAGCATTTACTCTTATTTTAATTGTGCTATTTTTGTGACACGGAGTAACAAATGATTTCGGTTAACCGACTTCTCCAAAAGCCAAAAAACATAAACACAAAATGAGCAACAAACATTTGCATTTGCACCTCAAGGAAAGACGTAGAATGAAATTAAAGACATTAACGACAGCAATGATTTTAGCAACTGTACCAATGACCGGGGCATTTGCCGCTGCTCTAGATCGTTCAGGTCAGTCAATCTCTGCATTCTTGCAACCTGGTAACTATTTTGAAGCAGGTATTTCTGTATTAGATCCAGATGTATCTGGGAAGGCTATTTCAACTGCTGGTGGCGGCAATCTTTCTGACATGGGAGATGATTACTACTTCCCCTCAGCTGCTCTTAAATTACAAGTAACAGACCACTTCTCATTTGGTTTGATCTATGACCAACCATTTGGTGCTGATGCTGCATACTCAACAAGTGACCCACTTGTTGGTCTCAATACAGGTTTGTTCCACTTAAACGGTGAAGCAACTGAAGTAGAAGTTGACACTCAAAGTTTGTCTATGATTTTTGGTTTCCAGCCAAATGAAAATTTCAACATTTATGCTGGTCCTGTTTATCAAACAATTAAAGGTAATGTTCAATTACGTGGTGCGGCATATGGTTCAGCTAACGGCCTTGGCTTATATAATGCTGATTTAGATGAAGATGGTGCAGTTGGCTGGTTAGCTGGCTTTGCTTATCAAATTCCTGAAATTGCTTTAAAAACATCTATCACTTATCGCTCTGAAATTGACCACAAAGCATCTGCTCGCGAATATGGTCAAAGTAACGTATTAGCATTTGTTGGCAGTAGCCCTGTTTACGATGTAGCAACAGATGCAAATATTACAACTCCCCAATCTGTTAACCTTGATTTCCAAACAGGGATCATGGCAAATACAGTTGCCTTTGCAAATGTACGTTGGGTGAATTGGAAAGACTTTTCTCTTGACCTAAAACAATTCGGAACTGTTGCAGATACTCTAGGTGCGCTAGGCCAGACTCCAGACAACCCAAATGGCTTTGATATTGTTGGTTATACTGATGACCAATGGTCAGCAAACGTAGGTGTAGGCCGTAAATTTAATGATCTATGGGCAGGTAATGTCTCAGTAGGTTGGGATTCTGGTGCAGGTAATCCTATATCAACTCTTGGCCCAACTGAAGGTTACTGGAATGTTGGCTTAGGACTTCAATATAGTCCAACACCTGCAACCTTTATCGCTGGTGGTGTTAAATACTTCTGGTTAGGCGATGCAAAAGCGCAAGCCGCATCTAACTTTGGATCAGATACTTATGTTGCAGAATTTAATGACAATGATGCTTTAGCTTATGGCTTAAAAATCGGTTACAAGTTCTAATTACTAATACTGAAAAAACCATCTGCAAAGATGGTTTTTTCATTTTCAACAATGACACCTACGCTCTTTTTTATACACTTGTGATTCATTTGAGCAATAAACAAACACTTAAACATTTTGCATAATATTCAATCAGCCACTCAGCATCTAAAAATAAATCCATATAAATCATAAAATTAATATTTTTTTTAGTGTTTTTACTCTACACAAGTACAATTTTTAACTTTTCAGTTCATTTTACAACCGTAGTTGAGCATTTACTCTTTTTGTATTTATGTTACTTTTCGTGCCAATCACTTACATAAAGCTACAACAAGGAATGTTCCCTATGAAGCTTACAGCTCTTCGCTCGGCTATTTTGCTCAGCTTAATCCCAACAACTTCTGTCATAGCTGGCGGTCTAGATCGATCTGGGCAATCAATGTCTGCTTTTTTTCAATCGGGCAACTATGCTGAAGCTGGTTTTACAGTAATTGATCCAACAATTGAAGGTAAAGACCTTCCTCCTAGAGGAAGTAATAAATCTGTCAGCGATATGGGCGAAGACTATTATTTCCCTACTGCTGCTGTAAAAGTGCAAGCAACAGATCAAATTTCTTTGGGCTTACTTTATGATCAACCATTTGGTGCAGACTCGCAATATGCACCTGAATCTAATGCTTTTGCTCAACAGAATACAGTAACAAATACATTGGAAGGCACTTCTGTTGAAGTAAAGACAAACAACATCACTGCGCTCATTGGATATCAGCCAAATGAAAACTGGAACTTCTACGCAGGCCCAGTTTACCAAACTGTTGAAGGCAAAGTTTCTTTACGCGGCACAGCTTATGGTGGTGCTGCAGTTCTAGGTAGTTATGACATTAAGTTTAAGGAAACAGAAGCCTACGGCTGGCTTGCTGGTGCAGCGTACTCAATCCCAGAGATTGCATTAAAAGCAGCTGTGACATACCGTTCTGAAATTAAGCATGAACTAGATACTACCGAATCATTTGGATTTGGCACAATTCTTCGTCCAAAAACTCAAACAGAAGTTGTTACACCGCAGTCTGTAAATATTGATCTACAATCGGGCGTTGCAAAAGATACTTTAGCATTCGCCAATATTCGCTGGGTACATTGGGACCAATTTGCAGTCAAACCGGCAGCATTGGCAGCGGCAACCGCAGCCAGAGGAAAAGCTCAAAATCTGATTGACTACTCTGATGACCAATGGTCGGCGAATATTGGACTTTCACACAAATTCAATAATAAATGGGCAGGCACAACGTCTATAGGCTATGATTCTGGCGCAGGTAACCCAGTAACGACTTTAGGTCCAATTGAAGGTTACTGGAGTGTTGGCTTAGGCGGTCAATACAGCCCGGCAGAAAACTACTTTATTGCTGCGGGTGTAAGATACCTTTGGCTAGGCGATGCTCAGGCGCAGACTGGAGGCACCGTAGTTGGAAGTTTTGAAGACAACACTGCAATTGCCTATGGTATGAAAATCGGTTATCGCTTCTAATTAATTCATAGATTAAATAAAAAAGGCGCTTATAGCGCCTTTTTTATTTACTTTGATTCTTTAAGCTGGAATATCACGCACTGAAGCATTACGAATGGCTTCTTTTAACGCGTCATAACCATTAATTGGCGGGAATTGCGGGAATTCTGCAATGACATTCTCAGGTGCATCAAACAGGAAACCTGCATCTGCTTCGCCCAGCATGGTGGTATCGTTATAAGAATCCCCTGCCGCAATCACACGGAAGTTCAAACCATGCAGTGCTTTAACAGCTTGACGTTTCTGATCTGGCTGACGAAGTTTATAAGCCGAGATCATACCTGCTTCATCTGTTTCCAGTTTATGACAGAAAATCGTCGGCCAATCCAGTTGCTTCATGAGTGGATGTGCAAATTCATAGAAAGTATCTGAAAGAATAATCAATTGAAAATGCGTACTCACCCATTTCACAAATTCTTTTGCTCCTGGGAATGGACCCATTTCTGCAATCACTTCCTGAATATCGTTCAAGCCTAAATCATGCTGTTTTAAAATATTCAGACGTTGGGTCATCAGTACATCATAGTCAGGAATGTCACGAGTCGTCGCTTCAAGCTCTTTAATACCGGTTTTTTTGGCAAAGTTAATCCAGATTTCTGGAACCAACACGCCTTCTAAATCTAGACATACGACTTCCATGAACATTCCCTCTGAGTTGTATTGAAAAAATTTTGCACTATCATAGCTGAAGCAACAGATTTTGTACTGTACTTTTTTAAATCTATTTTTTTCATAAGTATTTATTTTTTAGTGATAAGTCAACTAAATCAATTCTATTAAAATAGATGTGAAATTAATTAATATAGGCTATGTCCTTTCCAAGCCTATATCGCCAGGACTCTCATGACCATCATTCCTACTATTGATCGTATCGATGCGCTTGCATCTGAATATGCAGATAAATCGCCCAATAAAATTTTGGCACTTGCACTGAGCCAGCAAGGTGAAATTGCGATTTCATTTTCTGGTGCTGAAGATGTTGTATTGATTGATATGGCATCGCATCTCGGTAAACCGTTCCGGGTATTCAGTCTGGATACTGGCCGTCTACATGCAGAAACCTATCAGTTTATTGAACGGGTGCGTAAGCATTACAACATCGAGATTGAAATCTGCTTCCCTGAAACGGATGCAGTACAAAATTTAGTGACCACCAAAGGTTTATTCAGTTTCTTTGAAGATGGTCATCAGGAATGTTGCGGTATACGCAAGGTTCAACCGCTACGTAAAAAACTGGCGACGCTGGATGGCTGGATTACTGGTCAGCGCAAAGACCAAAGTCCGGGTACACGCAATGAAATTCCTGTGGTTCAAGCAGATCCAGGTTTCTCCGGTCCGGGAAAACAGTTGATCAAGTACAATCCTCTAGCCAACTGGTCCAGTGCAGATGTCTGGAGTTATATCCGTATGATGGAAGTCCCTTATAATGCCCTGCATGAAAAAGGTTTTGTTTCTATCGGCTGTGAACCTTGTACTCGCCCTGTGCTGCCAAATCAGCATGAACGCGAAGGCCGCTGGTGGTGGGAAGAAGCTACCCATAAAGAATGTGGCTTACATGCTGGCAATCTAAAAAAATAAAATTAAGTTTTATCGTTGCTATTGATTGAAAGACTATTTTTTAATAAAGATAGTCTTTTTAATTGATAATTTTACATTTAGTGACAAGATATAAATTACCTTTTATCGGGATAATATTATTTTAATTAAAGAATTTATAAAATTTTAGCTCATTGATTTATTTGTATAAAATGTGAAATTGAACATAATGCTATTCTTTTAATAACACATAATTATTAAGTTACACTCCACTTCGCCTAGTAAATACTATTTTTACAAATCTATTTTAAAACTAAAATTTTCACATTTCATAAACTTAGGAAGATATTTTGTTCTTGTCAATAGCCACTTTTTCACAGTTAAGGCAAGATAAAGCAGTTCATTTATATGCTAAAAAAGATATACTTTAAAAACTAAAGTAATAATTCTAACAAGGCCTTTTAGCAAAAAAGCCATAGAGAATGCAGTGAGGCAATCCACGCTATGCGTCCATTACATCCAATTGATTTTATTTTCTTAACTTTAGAGAAACGGCAGCAGCCTATGCATGTAGGTGGACTATTTTTATTCCAAATTCCCGACAATGCGCCAGCTTCCTTTATTCAGGATCTAGTCACGGATATCCAAAATTCAAAATGCTCTCCAATTCCACCTTTTAACAATTATTTAAACGGCCTGTTTTGGGATGAAGACCAAGAATTTGATTTAGATCATCATTTTCGTCATATTGCCCTGCCAAAACCGGGCCGTATCCGTGAATTGCTAACCTATATTTCTCAAGAACATAGTGCCCTGATTGATCGTGCCAAACCTTTATGGACCTGTCATATTATTGAAGGCATTGAAGGAAACCGTTTTGCCATGTATTTCAAAATTCACCATGCTATGGTGGATGGAATCGCTGGCATGCGTCTGGTAGAAAAGTCGCTTTCACATGATCCAAATGCCAAGAGTATTGTACCGCCATGGTGTGTGGAAGGCCCACGTGCCAAACGCCTGAAAGCACCTAAAGTGAACAGGTTTAAAAATGTCCTGCAGACCATTAAGGGGCAACTGGAATGTGCGCCACGAGTTGCTTATGAACTGTCGCAAACCGTCATGAAAGATATGGGACGCAATCCGGATTATGTATCCAGCTTTCAGGCGCCAAGCAGTATTCTGAATCAACGCGTCAGTGCTTCACGTCGCTTTGCAGCCCAGTCTTTCGAATTTTCACGTTTACGTCATATTTCTAAGGCATTGGGCGTGACCATTAATGATATCGTCCTGGCCATTTGTTCAGGTGCATTACGTGAATATTTATTATCGCAAAATGCCTTACCGAAAAAACCGTTAATTGCTATGGTTCCAGCTTCTGTTCGCAGTGACGATTCAGATATATCCAACCGTATTACCATGATTCTGGCCAATCTGGGTACGCATAAAGAAGATCCGCTGGAACGTCTCAAGATCGTACGTCGCAGTGTGCTGAGTGCCAAAGAACGCTTCAAACGTATGAATGCCAACCAGATTTTGAACTATAGTGCCTTTGTCTACGGTGCAGCAGGTCTGAATATTGCCTCCGGTTTAATGCCGACACGTCAGGCGTTTAACGTCATTATTTCCAATGTACCTGGGCCACAAGAACCATTGTATTGGAATGGTGCACGTCTTGAAGCACTTTATCCGGCTTCCATCGTACTGGATGGTCAGGCCTTGAATATCACTATGACCAGCTATCTAGACAAACTGGAAGTCGGCTTGACCGCATGTCGTAATGCCCTGCCGAAAATGCAGAACTTGCTGACACATCTGGAAGAAGAAATTCAACGTTTTGAACTTATTGTAGATGGCGAACCTGTCCCAAAGTTACGAGCGGTAAGCTAGCCGCGGATGAATAAATAAGATAGATGGACTGCCAAAGATGCTGATCATTTTTGCCAGTCTTTGAGCACAGAATAAAGGGACCGATCTGGTCCCTTTTCTTTATTTTTTGGAATCTTTTTAAATTATTTTAGAAATTTTGGATGACTTCTCTATTTAAACGTCTATCCAAATCATTTTTTGACAAGTTAAAAACAATGCACAAATATAATCAGCTTTTAATAGTACGGCACTGTTGTAATAATTGATGGCAGACGTTACGGATCATGCTCGCGGTAATCTGAACTTCATTACCGCGCTCATCGACGATATATCCCGCATGTACAGTCTTTGGTTCTAATACGTGTTTTAGGCCTTTATGGATTACTGCTTTACTCATACTCATCACACACTCCTTTTGCTAAGCCTGAAACTGGGAGAAACGGCTTTGGCTAATTCATGCATCTAGTATTGTAAATAAAGGCCCTGTTGTAAAATTTCAGATGTAACAAGTGTTTAACGATATTCTGTTACAATTTCAGCTGAGAATGATATCGTATTGCTCTTGCGTATACAGATTTTCCACTTGGAACTTAATCACGCGATTAATGAAATGTTCCAGATCAGCGACTGCAGGCGCTTCTGCCGTCAATAATCGATCAATGACAGCCGGATGCGCGACGACAGTAAAGCCACTCTGTGACTCATAAGCACGGGCATAACGCAGAATTTCCCTGAATATTTCGTAACATACTGACTCGGCTGTTTTGACATAACCACGTCCCTGACAGGTCGGACAAGATTCACAGAGCAAATGTTCCAGCGACTCACGGGTGCGTTTCCGGGTCATTTCTACCAGGCCCAGTTCCGATACCTGAGTAATCTTGGTCTTGGCATGGTCACGTTCCAGCATGCGCTCAAACTGTTTCATTACTTCTTCACGATGCTGCGCTTCCTGCATATCAATGAAATCAATGATAATAATTCCGCCCAGATTACGCAGACGTAACTGACGTGCGATGACATCGGTCGCTTCCATATTGGTTTTAAAAACCGTATCTTCCAGCGAACGACCACCAACATAAGAACCAGTATTGACATCAATCGTGGCCATGGCTTCAGTCTGGTCAATCATCAGATAGCCGCCGGACTTCAATGCGACACGAGTTTGCAATGCCTTTTGCAGGTCTTCTTCGACATTATACAAGTCAAAAATTGGCCGTTCACCCGGATAATGCAGCAAACGGTCTTTCATGTTCGGAACAAATTCTTCGACAAATTCCTGCAACTTGGCATGAATTTCACGTGAATCCACGTAAATTTTAGCAGTTTCTTCATTGGCCAGATCACGAATCACCCGTTGCGGCAAAGGCAATTCTTCAAAGATCAAAGACGGTACTGCAATAATCTTCTGCTTGCGCTGGATATATTCCCAAAGCTTGGCCAGATAAGCCATATCCTGTGCGATGGCTTCTTCTTCAATCCCTTCTGCCGCAGTACGCACAATCACTGAACCCGGCAGCTTATGTTCTGCCTGAATCCGCTCAATGATGGAACGCAAGCGATTGCGCTCTTCCTCAGATTCAATCCGTTGTGATACACCTATATGATTGCCATATGGCATCAGCACCAAATAACGCGAAGGAATCGACAGATCGGTAGACAGGCGTGCGCCTTTGGTACCGAGCATATCTTTCATCACCTGAACCGTGAGGACTTGTCCCGGTTGAAGTAGCTCAAAGACATTCGGGGTTGGCTGATTGCGGGGCCAGACCATATCATTGATATGTAAAAACGCAGTACGAGAAAGTCCGATATCCACGAAAGCAGCCTGCATGCCGGGTAAGACCCGCACCACTTTTCCTTTATAGACATTCCCTACCAGGCCACGCTTGGCCGTACGCTCGACAAACAGTTCATTGACCGTGCCGTTTTCAATTAACGCGACCCGACATTCCATCGGCGTGACGTTAATCAACAACTCGTCAGACATAACTACACTCAAAACATTATAAGAATTCTTTTCAGCAGTTAATTTAGTGCCTTAACCGTCTGTAATAACTGTACTGTCTCATATAAAGGCAAGCCGACCACATTGAAATAACTGCCCTGTATTTTTGGAATATAACGTGCAGCAATTCCTTGAATTGCATAAGCCCCTGCTTTACCCAAGGGCTCACCTGTCGCCCAGTAACTTTCCATATCTGCAGCGCTCAGGATTTGAAATTCGACCTGTGTGCGCACCACTATACTGTATTTTTCATGCTTTGTACGAACACAGACACCACTATAGACATCATGCCACCGACCGGAGATTTTTGTCCACATTTCAATCGCATGTTGTTTGGATTCAGGCTTGCCTAAAATCTCCTGATCCACTCCCAGACTGGTATCTGCAGCAATGATAATGGCATTTGGATAACGCTCGGCCACAGCATCCGCTTTGGCTCGTGCCAGACGTTCAACATAGGCTGCAACCGACTCGCCTGCTTGTACCGATTCGTCGATCTCGGGACTGTAAATATCGAAGCTCAGCCCGAGTTGCTGTAACAACTCGCGGCGCCGGGGTGAGCTGGAAGCTAGAATTATACGCGCCATTTTTTGAGCACATAATAAATAGCAGGCCAAACCAGAATACTGGTCAGCATCGGAATCCAGTGCCGTGCATAAGAAAATTGCACGCCAGCCATAATCTGGGTAAAAAAGATCATCAGCAGATATGCGACAATCGCCAGCCCCATAATCACCCAGAGATTATTAAAGGTCAGGATACGGCGTTCACGGGTCAGAAAGCGGGCTAAAAAGGCAATAATGATAAAGCTTAGCGCATTCAGACCCAAAGGTGCATCCAGCAGCAGATCAATAAAAATACCGGTGCCAAAGGCAAACCAGATCCCGCACCAAGTCGGCTGACACAACACCCAGAAGAGCATGATCATCAGCATAAACAGCGGACGCCAGCCCGAAAGATTATAGGAAAGTGGATAGACCATTAAAATAGAAGCCACAATCACCGAAATGACGATGGCCATTAAAGGGTCACGATGCTTTCTGGATTTCATCTTAGCGATTGACATGCGGTTGCTCCATCGCTAATGAATCGGAAAATAACACCACCACATGATGTCCACCGGCCAGCTGAGCCGCAGGCGTCACATCAATCTGGGCAAATTCACCAGAATTATGGCGTTGTACTTTAGATACCTGCCCTACCAGATAACCTGCCGGAAAATGTTGTCCCAAGCCCGAACTATAGACTTTTTCACCGACCTTGATATTGGCGCTGGTCGGTACATATTCCATTTTTAAACGTCCCAGATCACCTGTGCCCGAAACAATGGCACGCATACCGGTATGTTCCAGACGTACTGACAGTGAATGTTCTTTATCGGACAACAGCATGACCCGGCTACTATGCGGATAGACATTGATAATCTGTCCCATGATACCCTTGTCATCCAGTACCGTTTGCCCGACTTTCAGCTCGTTATTCGAACCCCGGTTGATCACGATAATATGCCGTAATGGATCGGCATCGGTACCAATCACTTCGGCAATTTCAATACGTCCATCAATGATCAGTGGCGTGTCCAATAGACCGCGCAAACGTGTATTTTCAGCAGAAAGTTCAGAGATTTTTTGTAAGCGTACCTGTGCCTGTAACAGCTCGGCCTGCATCGCGGTATTTTCCCGACGCAACTGAGCTTCAGACTTGGTTTGTTGATTCAACCACTCTCGCGACAATACCGGATAACTGGCCACCGCATAAATAGGATTATAAGCAGCGTACAGGACATCCCTTGCAGGTTGAACAACATGCGGCATGCGCCAATCAAAGAAAAGCACCACCAAGCATGTTACCAATGCAATGATAAAAGAGCGAAAAGATGGCGGTTGTCGAGAAAACAGATGTGCTTGCACCCGCCGAATCCTTTTCTTAGCCTACGAATAACATGTCATGATTTGGGTTGTCGAAAAATTCGAGTACCTTGCCGCCACCACGTGTCACGCATGATAGTGGATCTTCTGCCACCACCACCGGCAGGCCAGTTTCTTTGGCAAGCAGCTTGTCCAGGTTACGCAGTAATGCACCACCACCAGTTAACACGATACCACGTTCAGCGATGTCCGAAGAAAGCTCAGGAGGGGTATGTTCTAAAGCAGATTTCACCGCAGACACGATGTTTTGTAATGGATCAGAAATCGCTTGGGTGACTTCGTCAGAATTAACCACGATTGCGCGAGGCACACCTTCTGCGAGGTTACGGCCACGAACTTCAATTTCAAGCGGTTTAGCACCTTCATCTGGCAACGCCATACCCACTTCTTTTTTGATTACTTCAGCCGTGGTTTCGCCGATCACACAGCCATGCGCTTTACGCACATAGTTAATGATCTGCTCATCAAAGACATCACCGCCAATCCGTAAAGAGTCTGCATAAACACAACCTTGTAGGGAAATGATTGCAATTTCAGTGGTACCACCGCCAACATCGACCACCATCGAACCACAAGCCTGCTCAACTGGCATACCTGCACCAATCGCTGCTGCCATTGGCTCTTCAATTAAACGTACATCACGTGCGCCCGCATTAAACACGGCTTCACGAATGGCACGGCGCTCAACCAGAGTCGATTTACATGGCACGCAAACCACGACACGCGGTGCCGGAGTAAATAAACGGTTTTCATGTACTTTGCGAATAAACTGATTCAGCATGGTCTCAGTGACTTCAAAATCCGCAATCACACCGTCTTTCATAGGACGGATCGCTGAGATATTGGCTGGGGTACGACCTAGCATTTGCTTCGCTTCAAGACCGACTGCCGCAACAATTTTATGTGAACCACTATGACGGATGGCTACAACCGTCGGTTCATTTAATATAATGCCTCGTCCTGGCGCATAAATAAGTGTATTTGCTGTACCTAAATCAATGGCAAGATCGGGCGAAAACAAGCCTATTAGTCGTTTTAGAATCACGGGGACGTTCTCAGTTAAACTTTATATGGACGCAAGGTGGCCACTTTAACTAAATGTGATGATTTGGACAAGTCAATCGCTTATCATAACGCATGATAATTTGAATTTTTTTAATACTGATTAGGTAATATTATGTCTACATCGGATGCACAGCATTCTGCAGATTTAAGTGCAGAAACAGTTTCAGCCATTGCCAACCTTGCAAGGTTATCTCTCAATGATACGCAATCTGCTGAATATGCTCAAAGTTTAAATAAAATTTTAGGCATGATGGAAACCCTGAAAGGCATCAATACCGACGGTATTGAACCCCTGAAAAGCCCTTTCGACCACCCTCAGCCGCTACGTGATGATGTGGTTACCGAAACCAATCATCGTGAGCAATACCAAGCAGTTGCACCAGCTGTTCAGGATGGCTTGTACCTCGTACCGCGCGTGATTGAGTAATTACTACCCAGTTCATTCTTTTTATTAAATTAAACGTAAAGAATTATTTCTCATGACAGATTTACATCGCTTATCCATTCGTGAACTTAGTGAAGGTCTGGCAAATGCCCAGTTTTCATCTCGCGAATTGACTGAACACTACTTAAAGCGCATCGCAAAAATTGATGCACAGGTCAAGGCTTATGTGACGGTAACTGCTGAACAGGCGTTGGCTGAAGCTGATGCTGCCGATGCTGCAATCAAAGCTGGCAATGCCTCTGCCCTGACTGGTGTGCCAGTTGCCCACAAAGACATTTTCTGTACCCAAGGCATTAAAACCACTGCCGGTTCAAAAATGCTGGACAATTTTATCTCTCCTTACGACGCAACCGTTGTAGCGAAAGGTAAAGCTGCGGGCCTGGTCACTTTGGGTAAAGTGAACATGGACGAATTCGCGATGGGTTCGACCTCTGAGAACTCATATTACGGCGCAACTGCCAACCCTTGGAACCTGGGCCATGTCCCTGGTGGTTCTTCAGGCGGTTCTGCAGCAGCTGTGGCAGCGGATTTGGCACCATTTGCAACCGGTACTGATACCGGTGGTTCTATTCGTCAACCTGCGTCTTTCTGTGGTCTGACCGGTCTTAAACCGACTTACGGTCGTGTATCGCGCTTCGGTATGATTGCCTATGCATCATCACTGGATCAAGGCGGTCCGATGGCACGTTCTGCAGAAGACTGTGCTTACCTGATGAATGTCATGGCCGGTCATGATGCCAAAGATTCAACTTCAATGGATCAAGTGGTAGATAACTATGTCGCGAACCTGAACGCTACCTCAGTAAAAGGTTTACGCATTGGTATTCCAAAACAGTATTTTAATGTTGCTGGCCTAGCTGAAGATGTTAAAGCACGTGTCGAAGAATCACTTAAAAAGTTAGAAGAAATGGGCGCTACGCTTGTTGAGATCGACCTCAACATGACTGAAAGCTATGTTCCGACTTATTACCTGATCGCACCTGCCGAAGCTTCTTCGAACCTATCACGTTTTGATGGCGTACGTTATGGCTATCGCGCAGAAAATCCTGTGGACCTGATGGACCTGTACAAGCGTTCACGTTCAGAAGGTTTTGGTGCAGAAGTGCAACGCCGTATCCTGATTGGTACGTATGCCCTGTCTGCAGGTTATTACGATGCTTACTATGTAAAAGCACAGAAAGTACGTCGCCTGATCCAGCAAGATTTCCTCAAAGCATTTGAATCGGTCGATGTCATTGCAGCACCTTCTGCGCCAACGACTGCCTATAAAATTGGTGCGGATCTGACGCCAGTTGAAATGTACTTAGGCGATATTTATACACTTGCTGTCAACCTAGCAGGTCTTCCTGCGATTAACGCGCCTGTCGGTTTTGACCAGAACAACTTGCCAGTTGGCTTACAGCTGATTGGGAATTACTGGTCAGAATCTCAATTGTTATCTGTGGTACATCAGTATCAACAGGCCACAGATTGGCATACAAAACGCGCTGCAATTGCTGAGGAGAATGCATAATGGCTCAAGCTCAAAAATCGGCTAAACCGAAATCCAACCTGATTGATGGTTGGGAAGTCGTTATTGGTATCGAGATTCACACTCAGCTTGCCACCAATACCAAAATTTTCTCGGGCTCATCGACTGTATTCGGTAATGATCCAAACACCCAAGCCAGCCTGGTTGATTTGGCTATGCCGGGCGTATTACCGGTATTGAACAAAGAAGTGGTTGATCTTGCGATTCGCTTTGGTTTAGGTATCGATGCCTATATCGATCAGGCGTCTGTATTTGCGCGTAAAAACTATTTCTACCCGGACTCTCCAAAAGGCTACCAGATCAGCCAGATGGACAACCCGATTGTGGGTTTGGGTCATATCGACATCCAGCTTGAAGATGGCACCGTTAAACGCATTGGCGTAACGCGTGCGCATTTAGAGGAAGATGCAGGCAAATCGATTCATGACCAGTTTGAAGGCATGTCTGGTATCGATTTAAACCGTGCCGGTACGCCGCTGCTTGAAATCGTTTCTGAACCGGATATGCGTTCAGTTGAAGAAGCGGTTGCATACATTAAAGCGATTCACACGCTAGTGCGCTGGTTAGGTATTTCCGATGGTAACATGGCCGAAGGTTCGTTCCGCTGTGACTGTAACGTGTCTTTACGTCGTCCGGGTCAACCATTTGGTACACGTTGTGAATTGAAAAACCTGAACTCATTCCGTTTCATTGAACAAGCGATCAATGTTGAAATTGAGCGTCAGATGGAAATTCTGGACTGGGATGGCACCATCGATCAAGAAACGCGTTTGTTCGACCCTGTGAAGATGGAAACGCGCTCAATGCGTTCTAAAGAAGAGGCGAACGATTACCGCTACTTCCCTGACCCAGACTTGTTGCCCGTGGTGATTGCGGATGAGCAAATCGAAGCAATTAAAGCAACCATGCCTGAGTTGCCTGCTGCACGTCGTGCGCGTTTCGTGGCGGACTTTGGCGTGACTGAGTACGATGCGCACGTGCTTACATTGACTCGTGAAATGTCAGAGTTCTACGAAGAAGTTGTTAAGGCTGCTGGTGGCGCTGCACAAGGTAAGATTGCGGCAAACTGGGTGATGGGCGAATTCTCAGGTGCTTTAAATAAAGCAGGCCTAGATTTGGCTGACTCTCCTGTATCAGCTGAAAAACTTGGTGGTATGATTGCACGTATTGTGGACAACACAATTAACGGTAAGATCGCGAAGCAAGTCTTCGGCTTTATGTGGGACGAAGGCAAATCCGCGGACGAAATTATTGCTGAGAAAGGCTTGAAACAGGAAACTGATACAGGCGCAATTGAAGCGATTATTAAGGAAGTACTTGCTGCCAATGAGAAGATGGTTGAAGAGTATAAATCTGGTAAAGAGAAAGCTTTCAACGGTCTTGTTGGTCAAGTGATGAAAGCTGCAAAAGGGAAAGCTAACCCTGCGCAAGTGAATGAGTTGATGAAGAAATTGATTGGTTAATTTATTCGCTAATTAATTGATTTCATGTTATAAAAACCTCGCTTAATGCGGGGTTTTTTTAATATGTTTTATAATTTAATAAAATTAAACGATGCTTCTGATTTACATGTAAATAGTGATGGTAATATTTCTTTCAGAATTCCTCTTTATAGATTTTTAGAATTTACAGATGAAAATCTTAAATATAATTTTGATAAAATGCCTAATGAATTTCTTAATGAAATAAAAAGTTATCCTACATTAATTATTTTTGATGATCTAAGATTTCAAACTTTTCTAGTAAAAATAAAAGATTTTAGATTAGACAAAAAAAATAGAATATTAACTACTTACTGTAAAAAATTAAATTTATATAATTTCAAAAAAACACTAAACAAAGCTGATCCAAGAGATGATATCGAAGACTATAATAGTACAAAAAATTTATTAATTAAAAATTTAAAAATAAATCTTGCTGAACTTCAAGGAACTCATTGGACTATTAAAGAAGGAGATTTAATTTCTATCCTTGATGAGTTTTCGATATTTCAAGACATCAATAATTATCGAGAAAATTTTAAAGAAATCTCAAATAATAAAACTCAAGAAATTAAACCATCTGGATTTTCTTCAAGTGAAATAAGCTCTCAATCAAGCATCAATATTCCTAATATTAATAATATATATATTACCAATGTTTCACAATATATTGACTTAATCATTTCAACAACACGGTCAATAAAATCAGATAGAAAATATGAGGTTTTTTTTCGTGGTCATTCTAAAGACATATATAGATTAACTCCGTCAATCTTTAGATCATTCGGTACGAAAGGGAAAATTTATGAAAGAAGTGAACATATACTTTATAGAGAATTGATTACAGCTGAGCCTAGTTTTTTTAATCAAGAGCCAGCTGCCATAGACACTTTAACGAGAATGCAACACTATGGAATGCCAACTAGATTATTAGATATTTCAAGTAATCCACTAACTGCTCTGTATTTTGCCTCTGAACTTCCTGATGAACATTTTGATCTAAATCTTTTGGCTGTGCGACCCACTCTACCTTCAAACAATGAAATAATTGTAAAGGACTTCAAATATTATGAAAAAGTTTTTAGCACTGGTGAAGTAATTTTATTTCTTATAAAAAAAGAAGCTATCAATTTTTCTGATTCAGATAAAGTTACCTGTATTTCAAACATTGTTAAATTAAATAGCACACAAAAAGATTACATAGAAAAAATAATTATAAAAAAACCTAGGTTACCCTCCAGTGATAAAGTATGTGAACAATATTTACATTTTATCAAAAGTGAAAAACCATATTTTAAACCAAGAATCGAATCGAATGACCTAAAAAAAATAATTTGTGTAAAAGGTAAAAAAATTGATAAACGCATTCAAGCTCAGGCAGGTTCATTCCTACTGTTTGGTTATGATCATGAGCTAGATCCTACCACTCATCCTGATATTGATATTATTAAATTTAAAATCAAATATAAGGATAAAATTAATATTTTAAAAGAGTTAGATTTATTAGGTATAAATAAAGCTACTATTTATCCTGATATTGAAAATTCAGCAAAATATATAAAGGAAAAGCTTGAATTAGACAGCTAATAAATATGACCATCAAAAAAAGTATCTTCTATCACCAAACTCGAAGACTTAGGACGCATCCAACTCTCAAAGTCCTTTTTATGCATGACTAGTTCCCTCACCCCAGGCCTCTCCCAACGGGAGAGGGAGTGTCACGTAATCAATTTGATACACGTGGTTCCCTCTCCTGAGCAAGTTTTAAAGCACTGCTTTAAAACGAAGCGCAAGTGAGGGTTAGGAAGAGGATTTACTAGATCAAAAAGAGTCTTACATCTCTCTTACAACCCCAACTTATTCAACAAACCCGGTGTCAAAAAAGTCTGTGCAACACGATTCAAATCGATATAACGCAGCACACCTTTGAGCTGATTATTAATTTCAGGATTCTTTAAAATTTCCTCGCCTGTGGTTTTGCCCAACGTTTGGAAACTGTCCCCGACTGCCTGTAAACCTTCAGCCTGAATCACCGCCTTGGTCTGTGCTGAACATTGCTCAACTAAAATGCGCTGCAACACCGTCGCCAGATTCTTATCTAATGCTTCCTTTTGAGTAGCGGTCACATTACTAAAAGCCTTTAAGTCCGGATGATTACCCAATGCCACAAAGGTCCATTGCAAGACCGTGGTTTTATCGGTGGCTGTGGTGGATTTCATCAAACAGTCACTGAGCTGATCAACTGTTGGACCTGCTATGGCAACCTGAGTTGCACCTAATAATAATGTTGCACTTATTAAAAATGTACGAAGCTTTGTGAAAGATCTATGCGCCATCATAATTTCCTGTTCTTCAAT